>CBFGVZ010000140.1:0-9788 GCA_965652315.1 uncultured Saprospiraceae bacterium
ATCGTACATCGTATGTCGTAAATCGATTGTCGATTCAGTGTAGGAGAAAAACCAGGTACCTTAGACAACCAATCGTAAATCCCAAATCGTAAATCGTAAATCGATTTACCATCCAGGAACAAAGTTGAGTCCAAACGTACCACTAACCCCCTCAATCAATGGTTTGGCATAAAATGGTTCCAGGATCAGTGCTCCGAATAGATTTACCCGCAGGGCTATACCTACGCTTTGAAGCAGTTTCGATTCAAATCCTTCAGGAGCATCAAACGGATTGCTTCTGGACCATGCCGTACCTACGTCGTAAAACAGTGCCAACTGACTGAGAATGAAATTGGTGGGTATTAGTGCTAATTGTTCAGGCCCGGTGAAAGGAATTCTGAATTCGGCATTCCCTACAAACAATTTGGACCCCCGGACGCTATTGGTCAGACCGAGGTCTTCCAGCGTTGTCGTGCTCAGATTGGAATACCCCCGTATAAAGGTCGGATAAATGACGTAATTGGACAGATTGTTGTTGTTCGCATCTTTTCCATACTGGCCATATTGGAGTATCCGAAAGGCCAAACTGGACTTGTTCAGATAAAAATATTTTCGCAGATCGACCAACGTGGTCAGGTAATCCCAGTGTCCAAAATTTTGGGTGACTCCTATACGGAATCGGTATCCGTTCAGGGGAGAGGTAAATCCAAAGGTGGAATTATCCCCCACAAACGCCGTCTGTACATTGAACAGACCAAATCCATCGGGGGATTCAATTTTCTCCCGATCCTGATAAATGATCCGTCCAAAATCATCATAATAATTGTGCCAGCGTTCTGTACGGTAATAGTAAAGTGAATAACCACCTCCAGCCTCTACCCGGATGGCCTGATTGAAGGCATACTGGGTGAAGAGACTGGCCTGATCCCGGAAAACCCGGTAGATATCGTATGTAAAGTCAATCACCGGAATATATCCACCGTTCAATTGCAGTGAATCCCGCACATAAGAAGGATAACTACTGTATCGGAAGGGGATGTGCGAGATCCCGCCCCCCCAGCCGATCTTTCCGGTCTGATTCCGGTACAGGATCTGGGCACCAAGATCATAGATTTCTCCATTGAGTGCGAGTGTACTGTATATCTGGTTGTTCCCCAACATATCGCTGAAGATGGCATCGATTCCACCTGCCAGACCGGTAGATGTACCGATAAAGTTGCCGGTACCGACACCTACACCACCACCGCCGGCGATATAATCCAGTTTGAACTGGGGCCGATATTTTTCTCTGTCAAATTCTGTGACCGCCATCAAAGGCTGGTCATCCAGGGTCATCAAATTGCGACGTACGATTTGTGGGCTGCGACGGGTATAGGTAGGCAGAAGGGCCGCTGTCTTATCCACATCTGTTGGACTGACCGGCGTCATACTGCTGATATCGGGAGTGTAGCTGTAAATTTTATAGGAATTGTCCGTATAATGGTTGTAAAAGATTTTCCGACCATTGTTGGTAACGCTGATTGCAGCGGAAAATGGTGTGATCCCACTCACGCCCGTCACGATATCGGTCACCTGATAAAGGGAGTTGTCATTGGTGTTGAGCATATACATATTGCGATATCCGTCTCGATCTGACAGAAAATAAAGATGCCCCTCCCGGTCGATCACCGGATTGAGGTTGTCGGCTCCGCGAAACAGATCAGCCAGGTGTTCTACGTTGCCGGAGGATACATCCATCCAGGCCAGATTGAAGTTCCAGGAAGGCCCGCGTCGTCCTTCGCGATAACTGATTTCATCGGTGGAAAAATATATGCGGTTGCCATCGGGCGAATAGTAGGGCATGATCTCAGAATAGACATCATTTGTGAGCCTCCGTGCTCTTTCCGTACGGATATTGATTTCGTACAGGTCGGTTTGTCCCTCTTCCAGCCCAGAAACAGCCACGTATTGCCCATTTGGAGACCATGCGGGATAGGAAAATTTGCTAACATTGTCCAGCCCGAAAGATTTGACCGTGTTGCCCTTACGGTTTTTAATCATCAGTTCACTTCGCCCCCGTGAAATGACTACATAGGCGAATTGTTCTCCATCGGGAGACCAGGTCCCGGCCGATTCTATAAAGTCCACATCGTCGATGGAACCCGTGAATGAATTGGTGGAAATACGTTTTTCAATATTCCCGCTGTTGGCATCAGCAATGTAGAGATCGGTAGACAGCACTCTTTTTTCCGAAAAAAAGATGATTTTATCCCCGTCTGGCGAAACCATCGGCGCCAGATTCATCCGGCCACCATTTTGCTCGTTGATCAGGACGCGGCCAGCCGGATCGGTGTCTTTATTCTGTACAAAAGGGTCATAAAAAGCCTGGAGGTTACGTTTCCAGTCGGCTGAAAGGGAATCCGTCGTGGTGCCAAGAACGAGCGCCACTGCATTGTCAAATCCGTAAGCCCCGGTTGCCTGAAAGAACGGACGGATCACCCGGTCTCCGAACCGGCCCGTCAGGAATGCCCAGAAAGTCTGACCCCAGCGATAAGGGAAAAACTGTGGGTTAACCAGATCTTTAATACCCGGAATGCGCCCATTGGCCACAGCATCGCGCATCCACATGGCCGTCTGGGAATCTTCCGGTCCTTTGGACATATACTCTGCTAGTCCTTCCACCATGAAAAGCGGAAGGTTTTGTAAATTCTGTAGTCCGGTACTATCACCACCCAGGATGATGTGATACTGGAAGGCATGGACGAGCTCGTGCCCGATCACATGAAAAGTCTGTTGATTGGTCATGGCGATGGGCAGGATCACCCGATTTTTGAGCGCCTCGGTTACCCCGCCGGTACCTATGCTGATACTGCTGCTGATCGCCCGGGTCTGTTGAAAATCCCCATGGTCATTGTATAGAATAAAAGGATTGCGCGTGGTGAAAGTATCCTGGAGTACTTCCTGGTGCATAGCATACCATTGTTCCGTCCACTGTGAGATCTGATTGATCTTATCCCGGCCCCGCAGGTAATAGTACATGTCGAAATGTGGTGTGGCCAGAACCTGAAAGTGCTGAGTTTCGTATTTCGGCTTGTTTTTACCAAAGTATTGACCGTAACTGTTTGAAAGAGCGAAAAATATGAGTCCAGAAACTATAATGGATTTAATAATGTGATTCATATGTTATAATTGTGCGTGTGTTTAATAAGTAGAGCCCAACTAGCATTATCCTTTATCACCCCTCCTATGCAACGAAGTTTATCCCCTACCTCATTACGTTAATATACATATATTTTTGTTATTTGGTTGGGCTGAAGTGCTTATTTTGTACAGACCTTAATCCAAATAAAGATTTTTAACATTAATTTTAAAGAAAATAAAGGCTATTTTGGCAATAATTCAAATTTGAACTGACAAAATGGTTGTTGGAATAAAACCGATCTGCCAAAATGGCCATTTTGACCCCTGGGAAATCGAATGGATTGAGATTTGATACTATTTGTTCAAAACAAAGCAAAATATGACTTACGATAATTTCACAATAAAAGCACAAGAGTCCATCCTCCGCGCACAACAAATAGCTGGGGATCTCGACCAGCAGTCTGTGGATACGGCACATATCGTGGCCGGAATTCTCGACGTAGATCAGGATGTGCCTCAGTTTTTGTTCAGTAAAATGGGGGCCAGCATCAACGAATTGCAGAAGGCTATCCGGGATGACATTCGGAATTTTCCCAAGGTGGAAGGTACAGACAAACAGTATCTGACCAACGACGCCAACCAGGTATTGAGCCGTGCGAAAAAGGCAATGAAACTTTTTAGTGACGAATTTATATCTGTGGAAGTAATCCTCCTGGCGATCGTACAGGGAAATGATAAGACCGCCCGGCTTTTTAAGTCCCTCGGTGTATCTGAGGATTTGTTGGTGGCAGCGATCAAGGAACTCCGTAAGGGGAAAGCCATAGTCGATCAGAATACTGATAGTCAGTACAATTCACTGAAGAAATACACGGTCAATCTCAACGAAAGGGCTGAAAGCGGTAAACTCGATCCCATTATCGGCCGGGATGAAGAAATCCGGCGGATCCTGCATATCTTGTCCCGCCGGAAGAAAAACAACCCATTGCTCATCGGTGAAGCTGGAGTGGGCAAAACCGCGATCGTAGAAGGGATCGCCTGGCGGATAGTCAACCAGGACGTACCGGAAAACCTACGGACCAAGAAAATATTTTCCCTGGATCTGGCGGCCCTGATCGCCGGTGCCAAATATAAAGGAGAGTTTGAAGAACGTATCAAGGCAGTGATCAACGAGGTCAAGGCGAGCGATGGCGAATACATTCTTTTTATCGATGAAATCCATACCCTGATTGGAGCCGGGGGTGGACAAGGCGCCATGGATGCAGCCAATATCCTTAAACCGGCGCTGGCCCGGGGTGAATTGCGGACCATCGGAGCCACCACCCTGGATGAGTACCAAAAACATTTTGAAAAGGACAAAGCTCTGGTGCGCCGATTCCAGACCGTGACGATCGATGAACCATCCATTGAGGATACGATTTCCATCCTGCGGGGACTTCAGGAAAAATATGAGGTATATCATAAAATCGAAATTAAGGATGAAGCGCTGATCGCCGCAGCGGAATTATCCGACCGGTATATTTCGGACCGGCATTTACCCGATAAGGCGATTGACCTGATCGATGAAGCAGCAGCCCGGTTGAGGCTGGAACTGGATAGTGTTCCAGAGGAGATCGACGAATGGGACAGACGAGTTCGTCAACTTGAAATCGAGCGGGAAGCCATCAAAAGGGAAGGCAGCGAAGGCAAATTAACTGTGATCGCCGAAGAACTGGCCAACGCGAAAGAAAAACTGGATTCCCTGCGGGCCGCCTGGAAGAATGAGAAGGACATCGTGGATACCATCCAGAATATCCGGAGTAAAATGGAAAAACTGGAGGTGGAAGCTGCCCGTGCAGAGCGGGAAAGTGATTATGAAAAGGTTGCCAGGATCCGGTATGGGGAGTTTAAAGAGCTGGAAGCTCAACTTCATGTCGCCGAGGAAAAACTGGAATCACTGGAGGATGAGAAGCGATTCACAACTGAGGAAGTGACCGGTGATGATATTGCTGAAATTGTTTCCAGGTGGACAGGAATCCCGGTTCAGAAAATGCTTCAAAGCGAAAAAGATAAATTACTCAACCTGGAAAAATATATCGGCCAGCGCCTCATCGGCCAGCATGAAGCCGTCAAAGCCGTATCCGATGCGGTAAGACGCAGTCGTGCCGGTCTGCAGGATGCCAACCGACCGATTGGTTCGTTTATATTTCTGGGACCCACCGGTGTGGGTAAGACGGAGTTGGCCAAGACTCTGGCAGAAGTACTCTTCGACGATGAGAATGCGATTACGCGGATAGACATGAGTGAATTCCAGGAACGCCATTCTGTGTCAAGATTGGTCGGTGCGCCTCCGGGCTATGTGGGGTATGACGAAGGGGGTCAATTAACCGAAGCAGTGCGTCGTAAGCCGTATTCCATTGTGTTGCTGGATGAGATCGAAAAAGCCCATCCTGACACCTTCAATATCCTCCTTCAGGTACTCGATGATGGCCGGTTGACGGATAATAAAGGGCGGGAAGCCAACTTCCGGAATACGATCATCATCATGACCTCTAACCTGGGATCCGATCTTATCCTGGAGAATTTTGAAGATCTCCGGGCCATTGGAGAGGAACATCGCAGCGAAGTGCTGGAGACTACCAAACTTGAGGTTTTTGAATTGCTGAAGGAGAATATGCGACCTGAATTTCTCAATCGAATCGATGAACGGATTATGTTCCTGCCGCTGACGCTGGAAGAAATCAAGAAAATCGCCAGTCTCCATATTCAGAAGGTTCGGAAGAATCTGAACCGCCAGGGACTTTTCCTTGAAATATCCGAGGCTGCGATGGATTTGATCGCAGATATGGGTTACGACCCGCAGTTTGGAGCCCGTCCGCTGAAGCGGGTGATCCAGAAGGAACTCATCAACGAATTGTCAGTCCTTGTGCTGGACGGAGAGTTTGATGCCGGCGATAAAATTTATGTAGATGCGGATTCAGCGGGATTGAAATTTAGTTTGGACAATAAGAATTTTACTTATTCGACCAGCGAAATCATTCGTGAAGAAAATTGAGAATCCGGGAATTTATTGGGCCCTGGGGTGTTGTAATGGATGGAATTGAGTGGTAATGACAATTTTTGTTATTATTGCGCGAGATTTATCCAATACATGAAAATTAATACACCCATGAAATTTACTTTACGGCTGCTTTTATTGTTTTTTGTGATTTTTCAATTCCCCATCGAGGGGCATTCTCAAATACTAAAGCGAACCCTGGGCAAGCTGGGAGAGCGCGTTGTGGAAAAGAAAGTGGAGAAAGAAATCGATAAAAAAATCGATGAGGTGGCTGATTCAATCGTCCAGGCCATGGAGAAGGAAGATCCCATGACGGCAGAAGAACGGGCAGAAGCGGATGAGAATCGACGGAAGGCTGGAAAGTTACTCAGCGGGATGATGGGGGGGATCAATCAGGTCGATCTACCTGATGCCTATCAGTTTAGCCTGAAGATCGACATGGAGATGGAAGATGATAAAGGACGGATTACGAATATGACTTCCTTTTTCGACCATAACTCATCCGTGATCGGATATGAAATGGAAGAGGCCAAAAAGAAAAAAGACGAAGACCAGTTCTTTGTTATGGATTTTGAGAAGGAATACCTGGCCACTTTTTCGGAAAGTGATGGTGAGAAGGTAGCTATGTCCATGCCTTTGCCTATGAATCTGATCACTGATATGGCTGCGGATGAAGCGGAAAAGCAACAGGAGGACGAAGAGTATTCGATCAATAAGACCGGAAATACACAGACGATTAATGGGTACCGCTGTGAAGAATTTGTGGTGACGAGTAAAGATTATGTGCAGCATTTGTGGCTGACCAAAGATCTCAATTTCGATTCAGGTTTTACTGAGATGTTCTCGAAAATGATGAAGAACAATCGGCAATATGATAATCCGTTGACCGGTGAGGGATATCCCATGTTGATCGAAATGATCGAAAAGAAAAACGACAAAAAATCCTATATAAGAACCCGGGACGTGCAGGAAGGAAATTTCTCTTTCCAGGCTTCAGAGTATTCTTATGGTTATTGATTTGACACGGTTGACACGGGATCAATCTGTTTGCATCACATCCACGTGACATTTGAAAATATTGTCATTTCGTATAACCGAAGGTACTTTGACAGGAGTCATTGTTCTCTGAAACACCACCACAAATTATGGTCCAGTCACCTGTCATAACCTTGTATTGCTTTATTAAATATATTGAAATAATAAGATAGTGACTTGCATTATTTGTAAGGACTACACTGTATTTAATTCTCTTATAATAAAATCATGGACAGCTTCCGGTTGGGCTTCGGACTGTATGATCCGGGCAATCCGTACAGCGTTTTCTTTATAGATCGGGTTATGGTACAAGTCGTAGATGAGTGTGGACAACTTTTCTTCGGTGATTTTGGAGATTCGAATGCCTTTCGGGCCCAATCGTTTGCTGGCTATCGTCTGATTCCACATTTTCTGGTCGAACATATGGGGAAGGATGAGCGTCGGACAGCCATGGCGCAGGCCGGAATGTGTAGTTCCCGAGCCTCCATGGTGGATGATACCGTACATTTTGGGAAGGATCCATTCGTAGGGCACCGTGTGGGTGAAGTGGATCAGTTCGGAATCGTATTCAACCGGTTCAACAAATCCACCCGCTGCCGTATTGATGATGGCTGGTATTTGGTGATGCTCCAGGGTGCGTACGAAGCGGGAGGTAATTTCTGCGGGATGGTTCGATGACATACTGCCAAAAGTGATGAACAGGATCTTCTCATGCCTTTCAATGAATTGAAGGAGGTCTGTCGGTGACTGCCAGTCCGGATTCACGAAGGAAGCGTAGTAACCCAAAGTCCGGACCGTAGGAAAATTTAGTGTGGGAGCCAGGGTTCGGGAGATGGTAAAGATGGTTTTATATTCCAAAAATCGTCGCTTGAGCTCCTTTATGGACGGTTTTACCGGCAATTGCAGCATCCTGGCTGCTTTTTTTATTCCTACAGCCAGTAACCAATTCTGTATTGAATATGATAACCGGTTGAACGTAGGTCCCCAGTCTACATTGAAGAAAATGTGGGATCTTTCCGGAGTGGGGAATATAATATAAGGTATCGGTAGTATGAGCGTGGACTTATATTGGTTTTCCAATTCCCACAGGACCGGATAACTGGCGAGGCCGCTGTGGACGATACGATCCGGATTTATTTCTTCAACGAAGGCTACCTGACGTCGAAGCAGATTTTCGCCGTTTCGGATATGTTTTTTGAAATGCCGAAAGAGTGACAGGAGATATTGAATCCAGTTTCCTTCATGGCTGAGTATTCTTCTGCCGTCCGGATCATTGACTATATCCATGAATTCGGGCCCCATACTGCGAAATTTCAATCCCATATTCTGTGCCAGATAGCCGTATTGTTCCGGAATAGCACAATAAACTTCATGACCGTAGTCCTTCATGATCTTTCCTACCGCTAGAAAAGGCTCAACGTCGCCCCGGGTGCCAATTGAGATAATCAAAATTTTCATCGAATGAAGAATTTGTTAAGTGGCTACAAAAATATCTTATTATTCATTGATTTGTAATGAATTACGAAAAAGCAGTAGGTTCAATCGCTTGATTTTAGAATTGGGGAGATTAAGAAATTATGATAAATCAAAACGAAGATAGATTTTTTTTCCTACTTTTAGGGAGATTTGAAAATTCAATACTGATGTGATAATCCGGTACGACACATATGAAGATACTGCGCTGCTGAAACTCATTGCTTCCGGGGACCGGAAAGCATTTACGGTATTGTTCCACCGACACTGGGAAGATCTATTTCGCTCAGCTTTTTTTATTTCACGCGACCGGGAAATGAGCATGGATATAATCCAGGAGGTGTTCGTCTGGCTCTGGGAAAACCGGGAGAAATGGACCATCACCAATACGCATTCCTATCTCCAGGCGGCAGTCAAATACAAAATAGCCAATGAGATTCGGAAGGGAAAGCTGCGCGCAGTGGCTTTTGAAAATTGGAAGGAGAAAGCTAATACCGAGCAATTTTCCATCAACCGCGATCTCGAAGTGCAGGAACTGCGCCGCGTAATCCGGGATTTTACCGGCCAATTGCCACCCCGTTGTCAGGAAATTTTCCGACTGAGCCGATTTGAACACTTGTCCAATCGGGAGATCGCCGATCGACTCAACATTTCCGAAAAAACGGTCGAAAATCAAATCACCATTGCCCTCGGACGATTGAGAAGGCATCTGGGACACCTGGCGTTTTGGGTGCTCTGGTTTTTATGACTTAAGGGGGTTGTTTTACCACAGAAACTACAAATCACACGAAGAATTTTTTCAGTTTGTCCAGATTACAACACAAGCTGAAGTCGTATGACACCAGTCGTTCCCAGGGATGTATTAAATTTAGAGCAAACTTTTACAGAGTTTGACAAACTTACAAGACAAGACATAGCAGGAAATCATGAAGTTATACCGCAGATTATTGATTATGCCTGGTACGTTACCATAGTATACAGATTTGGTAGAATTTATGTGGCGCGTTCTCCATATTATCCTGAGTTTTCCGGAACAATCCGGATGAAATCCAATTCAATCAAATCTCTTTCTGCAAATTCATAGCGCCTGACCTGACGTAAATTACATTGTCGCAATTTTGTACAATGTGATTTTTGAACCCGCTTC
>CBFGVZ010000141.1:0-9775 GCA_965652315.1 uncultured Saprospiraceae bacterium
AATATGGCATCAGAAAATAATTGTGGTCCCACCAGGGCTTGAACCTGGGACCCCCCGCCCCGATAGCTATCGGGGGAGCCAGGTGCTCTAACCAAATCTGTTTAACAGATTTTCTTTTGATTCGGGATATTTAGCCAGATTTCTAATGTATTGTGCACTTTTCATCCGTTTTATATGCAATTCAATGCGACGAGCCTGACTCATTGTTTTGCAAGTTATCTCAAGGAAAGGAACCCAATCTGTTGCTTTGGCAGTAAATCGGTGTTTGCCGTAGGTGTAATTATTGTGCTTGCTGATCCTTTCCGTTATTTCACCTTGACATATTCCAGTGTAAAACCGGTTTAGTTTTTCGCTGTATATGACATAGCAATATGGCATCAGAAAATAATTGTGGTCCCACCAGGGCTTGAACCTGGGACCCCCTGATTATGAGTCAGGTGCTCTAACCAACTGAGCTATGGGACCATATTTCAAATGGTAGGCAAATTTAGGGTAATAAAATTATTTCTGATAGCAATTCTGAAAAATTATTAGGGAATGATCCGATCGGGATTGGACTTGATGAAGTCGTTCCAATTCCCCCCCTTATTCGATTGGAGTTTATTCTTCCGTCCGTAATTAAGGCATACCGCTGCCGCCAGGGCATCAGTGGCATCCAGGGTCTTGTCGTCGAGGTTCGCACCCAATATGATGGCTAGCATCCCGGCCACCTTTTCCTTTGAAGCATTGCCGTTACCAGTGATGGATTGCTTGATCCGCTTGGGTGAAAATTCCTCCACTTCCAGACCCATTGCTGAGGCAGCAGCAATCGCCACGCCCTGTGCCCGACCCAGTTTCAGCATCGACTGTGGATTTTTGCCAAAGAAGGGGGCTTCTATAGCCATGACGGTGGGATCAAATCGCTCGATAACATCCTGCACCCGGAAAAAGATCTCTCTTAGCTTTTCCTGGTGATTTCCCAGTTTACTCAATTTGATGATTCCCATAGTCACTACGAACATTTTATCGCCCTGGCATTCGATAACCGCATAACCCGTAATGGTACTTCCCGGATCTACACCGATAATTCGCATATTGTGTTTTTTGATAAAATTGGCTCCTCAAATGTAGGCATAATTTTATCGTTGGCATATGCATTGTGATAAGGATACGCTGTCCTGAGCGTTCAGATCCCTGCCTTATCCTCTTCTGATTTAACATTATATTTAGTGCATGCAGCCCCGCTGATTCGTTCGTACCATAGGGATAGGGGCTTCTCTGATTTACCTTCCACAGGAGTGGAAGCATAAAATGTTTGACGTGTTCACCTGGAAAAAAGTAATCAAACAGGCCTGTCCAACGTTATGTGGAAGTTTGGATAGCCGCCGGAATCTAATGTGAAGAATTGTAATGAATATACACAAATCATATATTTTATTGCTGTTTTTGTATATCTTCATGCCACATGAAAGTAAGGAGGAGCAGTATGCCTTTCCGACTGTACGTGCGACGACTGACCAGCCTGCCAAAACCAGCGACTATTGCCGGGTAAACAACAATACCTTCCAGGACGGTGAACGATTAACCTACAAAATTTACTACAACATCAATTTTATCTGGATCGGTGCAGGAACGGTGACCTTTGAAATCGACCGGCGGGGTAACAGGTTTCATGCCGAAGCTATCGGGAAAACCTACGGAGGTTATGACTGGATATTCAAAGTCCGGGACACTTTCCAGTCAGTGCTGGACGCTAATACCCTCTTGCCTCTGGAATCAACCCGTATCGTCAATGAGGGGAGTTATACCAAATACGATCATGTGACCTACATGCGCAACAGCCGGCTGGCCACTTCTGTCATGGGCAAGACCAGGCAATCAGCAGAATCCAAAGTTCTCAGTATAGATCAATGCGTACATGATATATTATCCACCATGTATGCCTTTCGCAATACCCCCATCGAATCCCTCGCTAGCAGGTCCCGCTACGAATTGGATATGCTGCTCGACCGGCACAATTACCCAATCACACTAACCTATAAGGGAACTGAAGATGAGACCAAAATCAAAGGTGTCGGCAGTCTGGATACCTACGTGTTTGAACCCAAGCTGATTGCAGGCAATGTCTTTAAAGACGAAAGTGGAATGAAGATCTGGGTCTCCAGGGATGGGAATAAAGTACCCCTCATGATCGAATCTCCCATCTCCGTCGGTAAGATCAAAGCCATCCTGATCGACCACAAAAATCTCAGGTATGAAACTTTAGGGTATTGAAATGAGTTGTTACCATTAACCTGACCGACCTCTTACGATCACGGGCATTTTGACCCACAATTACAATTTTTATGAAAAACATCAAGAATCTTGCGCTGATTATCCTGGCATTACTGCTGGTAGTACTGGTGGCTGGCGGGCTGAACTGGCTGCGAAGTTTTGAAAATCAAAAAGTGATCCAGCAAAGCGATATTATACTCAATCAGGTCCAGAACGTCCAAAAACTGATCACAGTAGAGGGATATTTCACAGAAATTTATTCTCATAAGGATTATTATAAATTTGATATCAGTCCGTTGCGGAAAAAAGCATTGGTTCGGGTCAAAGCTAAAGCATCGGTCGGAGTGGATCTGTCAGAATTGCACCCCTGGACCAACCCCCAGGATAAAACACTCCACTTGCAGCAGTTTCCACAACCCACAATATTGTCTCTGGACCATACGCTGGATTACTATGACATTACACAGGGCACCTTCAATTATTTCAGTACAAGCGATTACAATGCGATCAACAAGAACGCCAAACAGTTTATTGAAGCCAAGGTATTGTCCAGTGCAATGATGGACCAGGCCCGCAAACAGAGCCAGGACATCCTGGAGACGATCAACCTATTGGTCGATAACATGGGGTGGACGCTGGTGGTTGATGATAATCCCTGAAAGCACGACCATACTATTCTATACCAATACGTGAGCCTTCCAGTCCGATCCAGTGAGTGGAATGTTTTGTAGGGCTGTATATTGCATGGCCTCTGAGCCAAGTGCCGAAATATTGACAGGGATTTCAGAATAATTTTGTAAAATTCACTTTGATTTATATCTTACGGTGGATTTTTTTGGCTTTCGGTCAGGAGGCAGGTAGATCAGCGCCGGTACTTAGGACGAAAGCAGTATTCTTTCATTTACTATTTTAATCATCTCTATGACAAATACAGTGCAGGGAACCCAGGGTAAGGAATTATTTGGTCATCCGGTAGGATTATACATCTTGTTTTTTACCGAGCTGTGGGAAAGGTTTAGTTATTACGGGATGCGGGCTATTCTGACCCTGTTTCTGGTGTCTTCAGCCAGTGGCGACAACCCCGGCTGGGGCTGGGATAATACCAAAGCATTGAGTTTGTACGGTACTTACACGATGCTGGTTTACCTCATGGCAATTCCGGGTGGATTAATGGCAGATAAATTACTTGGGCAAAAGAAAACGGTTCTGCTCGGGGGAATCCTGTTGGTTATGGGTCATGGGATTTTGGCAGTAGAAGCGTCCTGGGCATTTTATACCGGCCTTGGACTGATCGTGCTGGGAGTAGGTGGACTCAAGCCCAATATATCGACCATGGTTGGAGGATTATATCCGCAGGGGGATGATCGACGTGACAAAGGATTTACCATATTTTATATCGGAATCAATATCGGTGCATTGATGTCGGCCCTGATCGTCGGTTATGTTGGAGAGAAAATCGGATGGCATTACGGTTTTGGACTGGCCGGGATCGGAATGTTGATCGGTTTGCTGGTTTACGTATTCGGACAGAAATACCTTAAAGGCATTGGAGAATTTACCGGAAGCAAGGAAAATCCGGAATATGAAAATACCAAACGACCGCTGACGAAGGTGGAAAAGGACCGTATGAAAGTGATGTTCCTTTCGTTTTTGCTGATCATCGTATTTTGGGGCTCTTTTGAACAGGCGGGTGGTCTGATGAATCTATACGCTGATCAGAAAACGGATCGTATCATAGATCTCGGCTGGATGGGTGCAGGTATTTTTGAAGTTCCGGCCTCCTGGTTCCAGAGTGTCAATGCATTTTTTATTATTACATTGGGCACATTGGTAGCTGGGTTCTGGTATAAGAGAAATCACAAAGGTAAAGAAGCGTCATCGCTATTTAAAATGGCTGTAGGTGTCATAATTATGGGATGGGGATTCCTGTTTATGTCGGCGGCCAGTTTACAATTTGAATCTCAGGGTGCTTCGGCCATGTATTGGTTGATTCTGGCTTACCTGTTCCATACGGTGGGAGAATTGTGTGCATCCCCTGTGGCTCTTTCATTTATCACCAAACTGGCACCGATCAAATATGCGTCCTTTATGATGGGGGCGTATTTTGCCGCCACCGGGCTGGGTAATAAAGTTGCCGGTTGGCTCGGTGAAGCTTCTTCATCTGCCGGAGAATTGCAGATCTTCACCGGGATTGCCATATTCTGTACCATAACCGGTGCGATCGTATTGATTATGCTCAAACCATTGAAAAGATTAACCCATGGAGCAGAGGATCTGCATCAGCCTGCGTTGGAAGAGGTCGCGGAACCAGATCCAGGTGCAAAACCGGAATGAAACTAATTTGAATTTCATCTGTTCCGAAAAGTCTTCGAATTCTTCCCAGAGCAACTGTCGGGTGGCACCTGTTTTTTCAGCTCTTTTACATAGTAATCCAGCCAGGGCCTTAACTGCCCCTATCGGTCTGCTTTATATTTATAAGCCGGATGGAATTGTTTCTCCATATCGGGGTTAACCCGCTATCGATTTGTTGATTTACTTGTGTAATATAAAGTTAATCAAGCTGCCAAAAACCATACTAAGGGGCAGTAAGCTCCGGATCTTCAACCCCAAATTTAAATGATGAGGGTCAACATGCTCCGGATTGAACATTTCCGCGAGGTCAACATGCTCCGGAATTATTTTCACTCCTCTATCATTAGGTGAGAAAATCGGAGCCATTTTCACCTCCTGACATACTATTTACCCTCGGGGGGTCAGTATCTGCCGGATTGTCAGGATCATTTTCTGAATCATCCATCTTTTTTGTTCCTTTGAAAGTCGGATTTGGGGGACAGCTTAGTCCGAAATATCAAGGTGTAGTTCGTGGTAGATTCACACCCACGTACAAAAGCAACGGCGATGGTTGCCCTACCATTAATATGGTTTTCCTGTTCCCTGCAGCAACCATGTCTTCGACCAGGCGCTGTTGTTACTCACATCGCTGCCCTTGTATTGAGTGGGTTCAAGCTGATCTATAGCTGCCTCCGCATTGGCCGTATTCTTGGATATCTCACTGTCAAAATGGTAGTAAAACCGAAGAGGCAAAGCCTGTCTTTTTGCAGATTCACCGGTCTTAAGAAGTGGTAGTCCTGTACGACGATAATCAAACCATGATTCAGCGGCAGCCGTCCAACTGGCAATCCATTTTTGGGTGATAATGCTCTCCAGTCCATTGTAGGGCGCCCGATCAACATAACCTGAAAATTGATTACCTACCCCCCAGGCATTGAATGATTCCCTGATACCAGCTGCATAATGTTCTTCTGGATTGGAAATTCCCCAGCCGTATTCTGCAGCTTCTGACAGAATAAAATGCACTTCCGCTGCAGACATAAGCCTCATGACCAGAAGTGGTCCCGTACTTTCTTTATACATATCAGCCAACTGGGACACATGCGGATTATAAACCCCTTGAGGGATAGAAGGATTCATATTGTAAAAACCAGCAGAGATGATTTGTGCGGGGATACCCACATACTCCTGATTGAAGTTGACCTTTACGTGGTCATCTGCGAAATCATTTTCATATTTTTCCACTACATCGCTGGACACCTCTCGTACTCCCCCGACGATTCTGTCTATTTGTTCTCCAGGCACCATCTTCAGCGGTATTCCTACTTTGTTTGCCCAGACTCCTATTCTTGGATCCTGGTATTTCAGCAATGTATCAACAAGCGTTGCACACATTTTCACCCGCATATAATTACTACTCGGATCGGATTCAAAGGCCTCAGAGGAGGGCCAGGAATCACCCGGAGAATTGCCGCTGTAACCGATATTTGCATCATCTGCTGAAGATAGAATCAACGGATATTTGTCCGGATTGGATACAATATTACTGATGCCATTTTTAGCCAGATCCGGTTCTTTGGCGGAAAGTCGCATATAATACCGAAGAGCGAGCGAATTGGAAAATTTTCGCCATTTTGATACATTACCACTATACAGTAAATCCTGAGATGGCTCTATATTCGAATAAGATGACTGAGGACCGGACAACAAATTGTTGGCTTCTTCGAGATCTGACAGAACTTGAGTGTATATATATTTCTGATCGTTGTACTTGGGTTTGAAAAACTGGCTGCCTTCTTCAGCTTTGAGCGCATCGTCGTAAGGTGCTGCACCCCATAGATCTGCAATCATGCCGAAAGAATAAGCCCGCATCACTAAAGCAACTCCCTGATGGAATACATAGTCTCCCTCTACGGCTTTATTGTACATCTCTTCATTGTTGCGTAGAATCCCATACCAACCTGCCCAGTTGTGGCTTAAATTATTCCAGTCATAATCATTGTGGCCACTAGACCATCCATCCTTTTGAGTATGTTGCATCACGCCAGCCAGGTCTCCAAAACCAAGACCGGTGATATTTTGGCCTACAGATGTGATAATGGTCGGTAATAAAAGATTGAGATCAGCGGTTGAAGGATCAACTCCGTTGGGGTTGATATTGAGTTCATCGAGATCTTCACAGGAGACCACAACAATCATCATAATGGTAAAAATATAAGCCAGTTGTCTTTTTATCGATTTCATAATTTTGACTATTTTCTTTAAAACTGAATATTGAGTTTGAACCCTATCGGCATCATCCAGGGTTCTACATTGAACCGTTCTACGCCCTGGCTGAACCGGCCACTCCGTTCTGCCTGATACGCCCGTTCCGGGTCAACTCTCAGTGGGGAGTCCTTTACCCAAAGCATAATATTTCTACTGTACAACGACAGATCCAGATTGCCGATGCCCCAACGTTGGGTGAGCTCGTTCGGGAAATGATAACTAATTGAAATTTCCCGAAGTTTGATATAATCCGCATCAAACATATTAGCTGATCCAAGGTCCCAGGGATAACTGGCAGCAAAAGGGATAAAAGAAGTCCCAACGTCTCCCAGATTTTCCTGTTCCAGGATAAATTTCCCATTCTCGTCATACGAACCCATTACACCAGGTGCGAATGTTGCATCATTCAAAGTATACCCACTGAAATTCTCGGGAAATCCGCCAAATTCCGGTGTAGGTCCGCCGATTGGTCGTACGTATTCTGAAAATATAAATTCATCTGCATTGGCCAAAACCCATTCTTTGAGTTCTTTGCTTGGCTTTCCACCCAGCTCACCGGGATTTACCAATCTATCAATCCAGGTTTCTGTTAACATACCTTCGGACAGGTACCGCATCGTCTGTGATACAAACTGTCCGCCGGAACGCCAGTCAAAGGTCGCGTTCAAGCTGAAATTTTTAAATCGTAACCCGGTTTGTAATCCCATGATAAAATCCGGATTGTAATTTCCCGCCAATTCGTAATTTTCACCAGCTTCCCACTCTGCATCCAGACCACTCCCCAAAATCGGATAGTTGTAATATGGCGATGACTCATCCTCTACCCGTTTTACTTTCCGGGTATAAAGGTTCCCGATTCTTCCATCCTGTCCTTTTGCTTCATCTTTTACGTAGGCGATGTTTTTGACTTTGGCCTCATCCCAAAATTCTATAAAGTCTACTTCGTCAGCAAGTTCGATTACCCAGGTATCATTCTTCGTGAAATTGAAATTCAGATCCCAATTCCAGTTTTTCGTCTCCAGTGGTGTAAAACCTAACAACAGCTCAATGCCTTTGCTTTGTAATAAGCCGGTGTTAACCTGAATGCTGCTAAATCCTGTAGAGGCTGCCAGGGGTACGCCCAGGATTTGATTTTTATTATCAACGGAATAAATAGTACCCTCAAACCGTAACCGATTAGAAAACATGATCAGATCTAATCCGTATTCAATTGAAGTGGATTCTTCAGGCAGAAGATTTGGACTCAATAAACTCGAAGACTTGGTCAGACGGATCGCATCTCCCCACTGCCCTGCATTTCCATAGACTGACAATAACCTGTACGGGCCGGTATCATTTCCGACCTGAGCCCAGCCTCCCCTCAATTTGAGCATATCTACGTTATTCCCCATCCCGATCATTTGATCGATCAGCAGGCTAACAGAAGTTGAAGGATAAAAGTAGGATCGATTCTCCGCAGGTAATGTACTGGACCAGTCATTTCGGGCAGTCACGTCAATGTAGGCCATATTGTTTATACCGATGGTGGCCATCCCGTAAATGCTGTTTATGCCGCGCTGGTGTCGGGAGTTACCATAACTCAGCGCTTCAGATTTGATATTATTTATGGTAAATACATTGGGCACTATTAAACCTGCACCTGGTAAGGCAGAAGTACTGGCCCCGGCTCCTTTGGAATAGAGCATATTTCCTCCACCGGAAGCAGACAAGGTAATAAAGTTCCAATCTTTGGAATAGGTAGCGAGCAAATCGATATTTCGCTCCAGGCCGTTACTGGTGGCAATCCCATAAGTCCCGTTATTTTGTTCTTTAGAATAACCACCGGGTGCAATCTTGGATTCTTGAGTTTGGTCGGTTTTATTGAGTGAGTAACGTGCCATCAACTCCCATGAAGGCGTTATTTGCCAATTGACCGATACGTTTCCAAAGAGACGATACCGGTTGAAACTGTTGTTGACGTCATAGGCCAGGAAATATGGATTTTCGAACCCCTGTCCTGGTGTTAAAATATCATTCCCACTACCATAGTCTCTCAAATCCAGGATGTTCGTGTTGGGAGGTGTTTTGTAAGCCCACTCCAACGGATTGGCACCCCGGTTAGAGGCTGGTCTGTTTTTGGCGTACGAGTTTGTAAAATTAATATTGGTACTTATGGTTAGCTTTTTTTTCAGAGTCGAAGACGCGGCAAGACTAAGACTGTTTCGGTTCAGATCACTGTTTGGAACAATGCCGCTGTGTGTCATATTTGTAAACCCAAGACGGTAATTCAAATAAGGATTGCTATTTGAGATTGATGCTGAATTGGTCGTAGTTAGGGCATAATCATTTAGGAAATTTTTGACATTATTGGGGTAAGATCTCACCTCCGTGGGAACTCTTACGCCATTTGCATCTACAGGGGAATCCCATTGCACAGCCCAGTACCCCTTGTCGTTTTCAATTCCTCCCGCAAATTCAGCAATTTCAATTTCAGGTAAAATACCACTCCCTACTGCTTCGGGTGTATAAGAGAATGCGCCCAGATTAAAGCGGGACTGGGTGTTTAGAAATTGATAGGGCAAATCAAAAACAGTATTAGAAGATAGAGTGATTTTCATGGGCTGTCCATCGATGGCCTTTTTGGTCGTGATCAGCACGACTCCGTTTCCTGCCCGGGTACCATATAATGCGGCTGCGCTCGGTCCTTTAAGAATTGATATATCTTCGATGTCACTGGGATTGAGGTCGGCGATTGCGTTTCCGTAGTCCACCCGGTTTTCATTCCCAAATCCGCCCACATTGTTGATCGAACTGGAAATCGGAACGCCATCTATGACAAATAGAGGTTGATTGTCCGTACTCAGGGAAGTCGCTCCACGTATCACCATATTTACACTCGACCCAGCTCCTCCGGTATTGTTGATCGTGACCCCGGCCACTTTTC
>CBFGVZ010000142.1:0-9744 GCA_965652315.1 uncultured Saprospiraceae bacterium
TTCAAGCGTTTTGGGTATAGCAACTACATAACCCTTAATAATACTGCATCATTGTTATGTTTCAATGCAGAATAAATCCAAGAATGACATAGAGGATCGTACTGATACCCCCTAAAATAAGTGCATAAGGGAGTTGTGTTCGCACGTGATCGACGTGGTCGGTTGCAGCTGACATCGAAGATATGATAGTGGTATCGGAGATGGGGGAACAATGATCTCCAAAAACGCTACCGCCGAGTACGGCAGCCAGGGCCAGTGAAAAATGTAAATCAGTGCTGGTAATCAATGGAACTGCAATTCCGATCATGATGGCAAATGTGCCCCAGGATGTGCCGGTGGAAAAAGCAATGAAACAACTGACCACGAATAGTAATGCGGGAATCAATGCCGGGGCCAGAAAAGATCCAATCACATGACTGACGTACAGCCCGGTGCCCAGTTCTTTGCATATATTACCAATCGCAAAGGCGAGTACCATTAACACTGCAAGCGGCACCAATGCTGCTATTCCTTTGAGAATCCAGTCGAAAGTTTCCCGGATGGTCATGATGCCCTGTATTTTATACATTGACATCGCCACAAGGATAGAAATGGTCACGGATATCAACACCGCCTGGGAACCTGAGCCCTGGCCAAGTGCAAGCATAAATTTAGTCGTGAGGGATTCGCTATCAGGTATATCAATCCAACCCGTATATAATAGAATGACAGGCATAACTGCAATCATTGATAAAATCGGGACGACCATATTGTAGGCTTTGGGTGCAATCCCTTCCGCCATTTCGGTTTCCAGGATCTCTTCACTGATCATTGGTGTGGCATGGTCCCAAAGTACCTTTCCTTCCTGTGTGCGCTCTTCTGCCTTTCGCATCAGGGGTAGATCCCAGCCCATCCAAATAATCATCGGTACAGCCAACAGTGCCAGAATGGGGTAAAAATTAAAAGGAATAGATTTAATTATAACCAAAAATGGCTGATCAACTGCCAAGGTAGCCAGAAGCCCCATGATGAATGCTCCCCATCCATTGAGCGGAATCATAATACATGAAGGTGCCGAACCTGAATCCAGTATGTAAGCCAGTTTTTCCCTTGAAATTTTATATTTGTCAAATAATGGCCTGAAGATAGCGCCGGCAGTAAGCACAGAAATACTACTTTCCACAAAAATTAAAACACTGATGAGCCAGGCGTATAATTGAACAGTTGTCTTTCCATTTTTTTTATTTTTTAACCTTTCACCCACCCAGAGGATAAAACCCTGGACGCCACCGGATCGCTGAACCAGAAGAATCAATGCCCCGACCAGAGCACTGAATAAAATAGTACGGGTGCTGCCGGGCTCCTCAAATACGGCAACCAATCCTTCAAGCGTAGCCAAAAACCCAGTCCATACGTTTCCCTTTTCGATAATAATCCAGCCCAGGAGGATGCCAGAAATGAGGGATAAATATACCTGACGGGTACGTATTGCAAAAATTATTGCCAGTAAGGGGGGGATTAAGCTCCAAAATCCATAGTCCATATGGTCAAAAATAGGAAATAGAATAAAACTTTGAAACTTTTATCAGCCGTGTATGCTTCAGGGCATATCCGAAGAATGTGTCTCTTCAACTTCATCAAAAAGCGAGCGGAGCCTGAATCGGGCTTTTACCTTTTTGCCATCGCGATCCAGTGTGAGTCTGATCTTCCGGCCTTCCTTCCCACTGAGCTTATAATTAATACTATTGAGCGTATAGAAGAACGAAGGCCAGAAATTGAAACGACGGATTACGTCTCCGGCCTGAATGCCAGCTTTATCCGCAGGGCTCTCCGGAATGACTTTTTGGACTACTATCCGGGCAAAGTTGGGTCCGGTCCCGATCAGGATGAGACCGCTGCGATCCACTCTGAATCTTTCGTTGTAATTTTTATTGGGCTTGACATACATTGTGGAACCTGGATAATCAATGAACACATCGAATCGGGACAACATGCTATTTCCAATCAATCCATTCCGGTTCAGATACAAATGGCCTATGCTGTCAATATCCAGTTCCTGAAAACTTGTGACCATATTGGTAAATTCATATTTGCCGAACTGAAAATGATTGATTTTGCCCATATGACCTGTGAGAACACCGCCAAGTCCTACACCCAGATTGCCTGGTATAAGTGTTTCCGGTAATTCCAGATGCTCCATGGTATTGTTATAGATCAGAAGTGGTATCGCAGATCCGGAATCAATCAAAAATTTGAGTTCCTGATCCACATTTCCTCCCGACCGCACCTTCGTAATCAGGTAGGGTTTACTTTTTTGGATGGATATTGGGATGGGGTGGTAATCATCGTCGGGTTCGAAATGGCTCTTCTTGATAAATTCGATATAATTCCGACGGTTGTTAATGTGGAGTACGTAACGATTGAACACATTGGCACCCAGGATGCCGTGGATCTGGAGACCCAACATTTCATCCAGTTGGAGGAAATCATGTTCCAGAACCAACACATTGGTCTGTACCAGTAATTCGTCCTCGATATTGAGCCGGGCGTTACGGGATATAAAAGCCAGGACCTGTTGACTGAGATCGGAACCATACAGGGGAATGGATTTAAAATAATCCATGTCGAGCATATAGGCCAGCTCTTTTTTGATGATGATCGTATATTCACTGCCTGTATCAAAAATGAACTTGGTTGGAAGCGCATTTTCCAGCTTAATATCCAGGATAATAAAATTCTGGACGCGTGTAAAATTGAATCGGACCGACCGTTTGAAATCATCCCCAAAGGTAAATTGCCTGTCATCCTGACCATGCAGGACACTGGAATATAAAGTTAGTGCGAGCACAATGATCCAGAGGTGATGCATCATTCTTGAATATAACACATCAAAGTAAAAAACGAGTGGTTTTATTGAATTTTTAATGAATCTGCCGGTTGCAACTGATCCTGATAGAACAATAATTCTACCATAGGCTTAACCGAAGCAGGTGTAGCCGGAGCCAAATGTGTGGTGGAATCACCAATGGTGTCCGGGTCGGTGAGGTCTCTGGGACCATTGATGGAATTGGTGATCTCATAGCGTGATTGGTCCAGCCCAAATGCTCTAAAATAATTGGATAAGTTGCGGACCCGTTCGTTAACTATACCAGATTCCTGAGTGAGAAAAGTCGAGTCATACAAAAGTCGGATGCCCATCTTGATCTCCGGATAGGTTTGTAGAATTGAAACAATTCCATTCAATTCATCGCTGGCTTTTGTGGTGAGTACGGCAGAGGAATTTTTGAAATTTATATTCGAATTCCAATATCGAAGCGTATCGCTCAATTGTGGATTTCGTTCCAGATGTTCCGTCAGGGAATCGATAAAACTACCATTTTCAACCGTAAGATGAATATTACCGGGCAAACTTATATCCAGTATTTCATCCTGAATTACGCTGTCAGGCCCAATAGTGGGAATTGGAGATTCGATGGACTCGTCGCTGGTTATAAATTGGAATTTATTCATGAAAAACAATGCGCCTGCCGAGAGGATCAGAAGTGCAATCCACGGCCATAGAGCCTTCAGAAATCTTTCTTTATCCTCCGGCACCTGCTCCGAAGTAGGTAAATCAAGTCCGGTCCTTCTTTTTTTACCCTGGTTTTGATGTTGAACTTCTATTTCACTTTTATCTGGAGCCGAAGTAGTTTCCGATTCTGAAGCAGTCGCTGGGGGGGTGGGTTCCAAGCTTTCGGAATCGGAATGGGGGGGGACACTTGTGGTATCCGGAATGATTTGTGTATACTTGTCCTGAAGACCCAGTGCCGCTATCAGATCGGGATATCTGTCCAGGATCGGCTCTTCATTGGATGCCAGTAATTCTGAAAGTTGTTCGTCTTTTAATTGATCAAGGTGGACAATCTGCCCGACCAGATCCATGGAGAACGGCGTAATGGTGTGGAATATCGACAAGACCTCGTCCTGAGAGATCTGGAGTTTTTCGGAAATTATTTCAACTATTTGCGGCAACAGTTGACCTGACTCTTCATCGAACAAAAAATCCAGCAATTTTTTACCGGAATTTTGGATTTGGGTGGATTGTTCAGAATTATTGAGGATATCGACGATCCGATCCAGGGTTCTTCCATTGAGATTTTCACTGATCAGGAAGTCACGTATACTTTCGCTCCCGTTTTCCTGCTGGGTTATCTCTATGAGCCTGGCAACAATGGATGCGTGGAAAATGGTCAGATTATCTGTTAACGTTTTTCCCGATGTCGGCCTTACTTTGATCAACGCATCGGACAGCTCCTGCTTTACCTGTGCATCAAATAGTTCAAGTAAGTTGCCTTTCATAACAATGAATTGTTTGTGCAAATATACTATTGTTTTCTATATCGTTTTATTTGCACTTTTCAGCCACTTTCGGATAATTCCCCGGGACCAGAATTCGGATAGGAAAAAACCAGAAACCAGGTCCCAGACCCCCCACCAGCCTGCGACCAGAGCCATCCCACCCAGGCCATTGAAAAAATTGAATATAAGTATTAGGCCCAGACCTGCATTTTGTATGCCCGTTTCGAAAGCGATAGCGCGGGCATTCTCTTCTGGTTCTTTCCAGGCTTTTGAAAAGAAATATCCAATAAGATATGCTCCCCCATTATGAACCACTACCAGAAAGAAAACCATTGAAAGGTATTGTTGTGCATTACTGATGTTTTGCCAGAGTGCTACGATGATAATGCCGATTAGCAATATGATAGAAAAGGGTTTTGCAAATTTGCGGATACGATCTGTCAGAGAAGGAAAATAATGGTGTAGTGCCATTCCAACCACCAATGGAATCAAAATAATCTGGAGCAATATTGCGATCATATCACCGACATCAACATTAAAATTGGCCTCATTTGGAAAATTGAACACTTTCCTTGACAGAACGAAAAAAATTATAGGGGTTAACACTACCGATAGGATAGTAGCTATTGAAGTCATTGTGATACTCAGTGCTGTATTGCCTCCAGACCGATGGACCAGATAATTGGATATGTTGCCACCAGGACAGGCAGCAAGTAAGAGCAACCCCATCTTCATACTGTCGGGCATATCCCAAACCAACACCAATATAACGGTGTACACCGGGAGCAGAATCAATTGTGAGGTCATACCGATCAGGGTGGAACGTGGATTGTAAAATACTCGTTTGAAATCATTAATGGTCAGATCCAGCGCCACCCCAAACATCATAAAACCCATACAATAATTGAGGAGCCTCAATTGGTTTTCATCGAAATGGAGAATCATGCTATCAACATCCATAAAATTTCAATTACCTTAGTTTTGAATTTTTATTCCCGGATTATGATAGTAGGTCTGTTTGTTGAATCACGCCGGAAAGTTTTCAATTGAAGCCGGGCATACCGGCGTATTCTGGGGCATAAATATAAAAAGTTTTTATCAGGAAAAATGAAAAGCTATATTCTGCGGATAATTGTAGACTCAATGCAGCGTATCAATGGGATCGATGCGGAGGATGCGGATCGGTATTTCCTGTTATACGAAACCTTTACTTCATTTCTGTCCCAGGTCGCACGGGAAATGGATCCTCCATCATTTGAATGTCATACTTCCCCATTTTCCCTTTTTGGCTATTTATGTCATTCTTCCGGTTTGCCGGAAAATATCCGTTTTGCAGGGTTTAGAATCCTACGTACACATGCGAACCCAGGTTCAATGTCCTTTGGGGTCAGATTTACAGCTTTACATTGGCTGATCATTGAACTGGCTGGCCATCTTTCGGATAAACCGTTGCAGGGTGATCTGTTTGCAAATTTGGTTTTTCCGCCAGATGAATTTTGGACGGACAGTATTCCAAAAACCCGACTGGCAGATTCCCAGGTGGTGCTGGTGGCCAAAAAAGCCAATACTGATCTCACCTATGAAGGTTATTGGGTTGACTTCGATGGTCGGGAAGTGGTGATCCGGCCCGACAAAATCATGCGGATCAAAAATCAGATTCTGGCCCTCAGGGAGGCGGATGAACATCTGTATTTTCCAAGGACGGTCCGATTGCTGGATATTGATGCACAGCATGGGGTCCTGATTCCAGGGGCGATGGTGTTCCTGCCGGATTATCTGATTGATATCACAGCAGTATCACAATGTTTTACGCCATATGGGGAATCTCCTTCCGGTTATCTGCTTCGGAAAATCCAGCCCTATTCCAGTTCCCACCATCTGCTCATAGGGAACTGCGTAAACCAGATTCTGGATGAGTTGATCTTCGCACCTGATCTGACCTGGGATGAAGTACTTCCTAAACTTTTTAGGATCAATGAACTGACCTGGGCCACTTATACCGATCAAGACACACGGTCGCACATCGGTCAAATCCGCAGTCACTTTCACAACCTGAAAAAGACAATTCACCATGAATTTCTGGAAAGCGGGTTCCAGCAGCAGTATTGCGCTGTAGAACCGAGTTTTTATTCACCAATGTATGGATTACAGGGCCGACTTGATTTACTTTATGATCATCCGGATAATGCACATCCCCGGATGATTATCGAACTCAAAAGTGGTAAAATATTCAATCCCAATTCCTATGGACTCAATCACCCGCATTATATCCAAACCTTACTATATGACCTATTGATCCGATCTGCTTATCCGGATGCGACTGATCCGGTAAACTTTATCCTTTATTCGGCTGAAGAAAATAATAATCTCAGGCATGCTCCTGCCATTCGGGACTGGCAATACGAGTCATTGGGCGTTCGAAATCAACTGGTTATTCTGGATTGCAGACTGGCCCGATGGACAAAAACACAATCCACTATCTATGAAATTCTGAAAGAGAAAAATGAAAACCTGGTTGGGTATACCGGAACCGAACGGGATTCTTTTTATCGATATTACGAAGCGTCGAGTGGGGTGGTCAAATCGTATTTTGATGCTTTTCAGACCTTTCTGGTCCGGGAACAAATGTCGGCGAAGTTGGGCCGATTTGGTTCTGAGGGGAAAGGTCAATCGCAGTTGTGGGCATCCGCTCCCATCGAAAAAAATCAACATTATCGTTTGTTGGATGGACTGGAAGTCAAAGCGGATTGTAGTCAGGAGCAAAATCCTATCGTGGTGTTCCGGAAAACCCAACTGACCAACCCTCTCGCCAATTTCAGAACCGGCGATGTTATTCTAACCTATCCGGCATCACGTCGGAACCGGCCTGTAGAAGGGCAGCTTTTCCGTTGTTCGCTTGTCATTAATACTGTCGATGAGGTCACGGTCCGTTTGCGCGCTCGCCAATACAAACCCATATTTACAGAGGACTCGGTCTGGTGCATCGAACATGATCATCTGGATAGCTCTTTCAGACAGATGAATCAATCGCTTATCCGGTTGTTGCATATGTCGTCGACCCAATCTCAGATGTTTCTGGGCATGAAGTCTCCCCGGCCAGGT
This sequence comes from uncultured Saprospiraceae bacterium, assembly GCA_965652315.1. Taxonomy (GTDB): domain Bacteria; phylum Bacteroidota; class Bacteroidia; order Chitinophagales; family Saprospiraceae; genus Membranihabitans. Next base: position 7,420 of record CBFGVZ010000142.1, read on the forward strand.
GACATGACGGGTAGCCCTTCCAAACAAAACGGAATGACTCCTACACAGGTGGCCGCACTGGATGGAATGAAATCGACCCGGGATTATTATTTATTGTGGGGCCCGCCCGGGACTGGAAAAACAAGTGTACTGCTACGCAACCTCGTCGCAGAAAAGCTAACTGATGTCGGAATGCGAATATTGCTGGTGGGTTATACTAACCGGGCAGTGGATGAAATCTGTGCCGCCATTTTAGGAATTGAAGGACTCCAATCGGAAGAAATACTACGGATCGGATCACGGTACGGAACCGATGAGGCATACAGGCCATTGTTGTTGCACGAACGAACGCAAGCGCTGAGTTCCCGTGCCCAATTGTTGAGTATGCTGGGGGAAACCCGGGTGGTATGTGGAACGATTGCTTCATTGTCAGGGCAATATGAATTGTTTGATCTGATTCAATTCGATTTTATCGTCATCGATGAGGCTTCCCAGATCCTGGAGCCTGCTTTAATTGGGTTGTTGAGTATGGGAATTCCATATGTACTTATCGGCGACCATAAACAGCTACCGGCCGTAGTCAGTCAACCACGAGAGGATACCTTCACAGATGAGATGGTTTTGCACGACATCGGTTTATATGACCTTTCTAATTCGTATTTTGAACGGATTTTTAAAATTGCAAAGGACTCAGGATGGGGTTGGGCATATGGAATTCTGATTCACCAGGGCCGTATGCACCAGGACCTTATGTCTTATCCTAACCAGTTTTTTTATGAAAACATTCTGGAGATTCTGCCCTTTGAGGGTGGTAATCAAACCCAATCGCTGATGATTGAATTCCAGGGTGATGATAAGTTGGCACGGACTTTAAGCCGGCATCGGTCCATCTTCATCCCGACAGTAAGTCAAAATTATCTGAACAATAAAATCAATCCCGAGGAAGCAGATCGTATCGTCGAAATTCTGCAGAAATTAAAACTCCTAAACCCAGAATTACCTTTGGACGAAATTGGAGTGATCACTCCATACCGGGCACAAATCGCCACGATACGTCATGCGATGGCAGCCGCGGGGATCGGGGACATGATTACCGTGGATACAGTCGAACGATATCAGGGAGGTGCTAAAGATGTTATTATTATTTCATATTGTATCAATACACTGTCCCAGATTCAGCTATTGAAGGAGTCCATGACTGAGGATGGCGTGGACCGGAAGCTCAATGTGGCCATGACCCGGGCCCGAAAACAGATTATATTTCTGGCCAACGAAGAATTGCTGCTGGAACATCCGCTTTATGAAGCATTGTTGTATCACTTTATAAAGTATAAACCGTGATTTCAAATTGGGGTTTTATTACTTAATATCTAGTAATTTATGTGTTTGAAGGCTGAGTCTCCAATGAGGATTTTCCCGGCAATAGGATACACAGGTCTGGATATTTTGGGGAGTGTGTTCATTGTCCATCGGAGACAGGTAGAAATAAGTAAAATCGAGTGATTCCCACTCCTTAGGATTCATCCCACCCTGTGGATAGACAATTTTCAATTCATCCCCACTTCGCTGGAGAATTTCGGTGTTTTCTTTGGGGCTCACACAAATCCAATCCAGCGGCAGATCGATCGGGATGGTACCGTTCGTTTCGATCCCTACTTCAAACCCCCTTTCATGAAATGCTTTCACCAGTTCATGATCCAGTTGGAGCATAGGTTCTCCTCCAGTACACACTACATACTTACCTTTGAATCCGGATGGATAAAGTTCCTCTGCCCTTTCCACCACAGATCGGGCGTTGGGATATTTTCCGCCATTTTCACCGTCGGTCCCCCAGAAATTGGTGTCGCAGAACTGGCAGATGGCTTTGTGGCGATCCTGTTCCCGGCCGGACCACAGATTACATCCGGAAAACCGTAGAAATACGGCTGGCCGTCCGCTTTGTCCGCCTTCTCCCTGCAGCGTGTAATACATCTCTTTGATCTTATAAGCCACTTTAATTCAATTATGGGGTCAAAATTATGAAAAAAGCAGGTTGTACGCACCATTAGTACGCACTACCTACACCACATAACAGTATTGGTTGAAACTGGTTTTAAATTATTTGAAAACTGAAAGAATCGAATTACTATTGATCATGTACGATCGACGATTGGACATTTAGCCCGAATTATTCACCACCTACCGTCCGGAATAATGCATAATATTGAACATCAATCTAGTGCGCTGTTGCATAAGTTCAGATCTCCTGACCTTACGTAAAATACCTTGTCGTGCTTTTGTCAGATGAGATATTTGAACCCGCTTCCCGTACGGACCAGTCTGATCGGGGTTCAATGTCTCTACAGG
>CBFGVZ010000143.1:0-9684 GCA_965652315.1 uncultured Saprospiraceae bacterium
GGGGCTGAGCGAGCCGGCCATTCGGCTATTTTGCTTCCTCCTGTATCCAAAAGGGTACCGTTCCTGCATCGTGATCCGCACCCAATATATTCTTGTACAATTCGGGACGCCGGGCGTTTCGGTATCGGTATCCCCCCGCCTGACGAAGCTTATCCCGGGTCACTTCTGTAGTGGCGATGTCAGCCTCGAATGCGTTGGTTTCGGCCAAAAGTTCTCCATAGGGATCCAGTATCATGGCATTTCCACCCTTCAGATGCTCCCCGTCATAACCAATCGGATTGGAGAAAGCGTAATAGACCCCGTTGTCATAAGCCCGTGCCGGTAACCAGCGCATCAACCATTCCCGGTGTTTTGGTCCCATAAATTCCTTTCGCAACTCATCCGGGTTATGGTGTCTGTTCTCCCACAATTCATGAGCCACAAATCCCCTGCCGGGCATCGGGGAGGGGGTGCAACCTGTGACGTGAGGAGCGAAAATAATCTCAGCACCCAATAAAGTTGTTGCGCGGACATTCTCGATGACATTGTTGTCATAACAAATTAAAATCCCTGCTTTCCAACCGTGGATATCAAAAGTAGTATAACTGTCTCCGGCAGACAAGTAACTACTGATGAAGGGATGCAATTTGCGATGCCGGGTTATTACGCCGTTCCCGTCTGCTACTACATACGTGTTGTAAAACCGGCCATTCTCCTTTTCCAGGACACCTGCCATTACAATAATCCCGTACTGCCTGGCCAGTTCAATAATTCTTTTTACGGACTCACCATCAGGTATCTCCTCAGCCAGGTTTTCCAATTCTCCTTTACTGAGGTTTTTCAGAAAGGTATATCCCGTAGTGCAAAGTTCATGAAAACTGATCACCTCAGCTCCTTCATGACTGGCACGGCGGATCAAATCTTCCATAACGACAAGATTAACGTTTTTCTCACCATCTTTGGGTTCAAATTGAGCCACCGAAATTTTTAATGAATCCATCATTCCACGTATTTGAAGGGTAAATAAATTTAATTTTTTAGGAGAAAAGGTTGTTGAAAGATGATACTACAAGAATACACTCCTTTTTATCTGAAACGAAATGCGCTATAAATATAAGCCCCCGAACAAGAAAATCCAGTTCAGGGGCTTATGCGTCCAGATTTTATATATCTTATTATCTATCAATTAAGTGTGGCATCCAGTGAAATGTCACAATTGAGAACTGCAGAAACAGGGCAACCCGCTTTGGCTTTACCAGCCAGTTCATCAAATTTTTCCTGGCTGATATCTTTGATCTTGGCTTTCAATTCCAGATTACTACTTGTTATTTTAGCTCCTGCATCCCCTACGGTGATCGTTACAGTAGCTTTTGTACGAAGCTCTTCAGGTGGAAATCCGGCTTCGCTTAGCATTTTACTGAGCGCCATATTGAAGCATCCGGAATGCGCTGCCGCTATCAATTCCTCCGGATTGGTTCCCTTCTTGCCTTCTTCATCCACAAAACGGCCGGAAAAGGAATAAGCGGTGTCATTCAAAGTGCCACTCTGACTGGTGAGTACTCCACTTCCTTCCTTCACATCGCCTTTCCAGATACTGGTTGCATGTCGTTTCATAATAATTTCAAGTTTTATAGTTGATGTTAAGTATTACTTTCTAACCCAATGAATCCAAAATTGTTTGAACTAAACACCTGTTCCCAGGTCTGAAAACCAAAAGATTAATCCGATGATGCAGCCTCTTACTCACAGGTTTGATGCGTTAAATATAAAATATTCTATACGATCTTACCGTCATTCATAAATGACTTTTCGAAGAAATTGAAGCGTTACCCCGATTTCCAGACTGATATTGCGTATCTCCTGTTCGGGGAGTGAATAAATGTCACCGGCAGGAGTTTCCAGGTTTTGCGGAGGGATATATACCTGCTGTGACAGGTCCGGGCTAAAGGTGATGTGGAGCAGAGGCCTGAAAAATTCATTGGCGATCAGCCGAATACCACCTCCGGCACTGACACCGTAATTCCATTTGCGTACGCCGTTGGTATTGAGATAGGAAATATCACCGAATTCGGTTCCATAAGTATAAGAACCCCGGATCCCAAAAGAATAAAACCATTCAAAATCGTCTGTGAGTTCGTAGTACTTTTTCACTCCGGCCACCACTTCCGCATTTTTGAAAACGATGCGGGAATAGCCCCCGCGGATCACTCGTCCTGTAATGGGGCTCACATAATCGTTGAACCGAAGTCCACGCCCTTTGGGATTGAGACCGGCATTGAGGTAAAATGACGAACCCGCTCCGTAAGATTCCAGATGACCCATTATGTGTAAAGCCAGCAATGGGTTGGATTCCTGATATCCATTCCACTGCTGAAACGCAACCGTAGGCCCTCCCTTCAAGCCAAAGTACATAGACTGAGCCTGGCTGGCTGTATATACGCTCATCAGACAAAACACACCGTATAGAACTCCCTTTATCCGACTATTCATTTAACGATCCTGAGTTTTTGTCCGATATTGACCTGATCCGAAATCAGTTGGTTATGATGGCGAATGGAGTCCACACTCACCCCAAATTTCCGGCTGATACCGTAGAGGGTATCCCCTTTTATGACTTCGTACCATTGGGACGAAACTTCGACCGGTTGTTCAATGACCTCGGGGTCTTTGAGTGACTGACCGGATTCGGGACTTGCGATTTCCTCCTTCCCGAGATCAAAAACCGGGGCCGCAGCCACCTCATGATCATCGGAAGGTGTGGCTGGTGCAGGGGTTTTGGGGTTTTGTTCGACAACAGATTTCAATTCCGCCCATTGATCTGCCAGGATTGGTTCATCCACCTCGTGTGATTCCCTGATTTCTACATCATCATATGTCAATGGAATATCATCACCCCTGGCGGATCTGCCGCGAAGTATTATTTTCTCACCGGGTAGGGGGATCATATCTGCTTCGATTTTATTCTTACGCTCCAGGGTTGCCAATCGGATGCCGTACATCTGCGAAATCCGGTGCAAATCTTCCCCTTCCCTGACGATATGGAATTTTTCAGAGCCCCGGTACCAGATTCTCTTTTTCTCCAGGAATATATACATACCATCCTGCAGATAATCCTGCAATCCCAGGTCATTTTCATTGTAACGCAGAATTTCTGTGGATGTGAGATCGTATTTCATGGCCAGTTGTTCCATGGTCTGTCCCTCCACCACCTTCAGTGCCATCCGATCATTGATTTCGACCTGTCGCTCCTCATTGGGGCGTATATTCGTTTCACCCGGTTTGGTAACAAGCTTGTTTTTTGATTTCTTCTCCAGTTTTTTCATCGAATTTATATCCCTTTCCTGCGCGATCAGATCCGACGGCTCCACAAATTTCACATTGGAACTTTCATAATAATCAAAGGTATAAAGCGAATATTTTTCGATCAGGTGGATCAATAAATTGGCATATGCCGGATTGGTCGCATATCCTGCTTTACTCAATCCCCAGGCCCAGGACTTATAATCCCGCAATTCCAGATCAAACAATCTACCGTATCGATACTCCTTTCGGGGGTCGAGCAGGAACTGAGAATGCGCCCGGAAAGAATCTTCTGCATCCAGGAATACCCGAAAACAGGATTCAATCAACCGCCCCCGCCTATCTCTGTCATCATCTTTTTTGTAATAGGTGGGGCCATCCCATACACCACCGCATTTAATCCCGAAGTGGTTGTTCGCTTCCGTGGCCAGGTCACTTGTTCCGGCATTGGACTCCAGGATAGCCTGAGCCAATTTGATGCTTGCCGGAATCCCGCATTTCTGCATTTCCTCCACGGCAATCAGTTTATACATTTCTATGTAGTCCAATACCTCAGCCCGGGAATAGGAAAAACCCCAGGTCACGACGAACAGGAAAATTGAGGTGGTAAAAATTCGCATAATTTCTTTTATTTCACTCCATCAATATTACCAATATTGTGCCAAAGGAGCCCGTTTGTAAAAATTTATATGGCTAAAATCAGTAATATGTTGTTCGTTTAGCTTCGTCAAAATACGAATTTTTTACAAATAAAAAGTTCAGGTACAAAAAAACCGGATGATTCAATGTAATTTCATGAAAGATGAAACGATTTACAACGCTCCAGATTGCCTTCACAAACTTCCGTTCTATTTTTTTGAAAGGGTGGATTATGATTTGTTGGTTGGTGGTCCTCCATAGTTGTCAATCCGCACCCTCTACCGATGTAAAGGACAGTCAGGAACCCATCGATTCGCTGAAATTCTATTCTGATATGATTTCGGAATCGCCCAGGAACGATACCGCACTGTTGAACCGGGCTGATTTACTATTCAGGCAGGGCTCCTATGAAGCGGCACTGAAGGACCTGGATAGATTGCTCGAAGCAGACAGTCTCTTCCAGGAGGCCTATTTGTTAAAAAGCCGTGTGGAACTAAATTATTTCCAGTCTGGAAATGCCCTGACCACCTTGCGTAAGGCAGAACAATTGTGGCCCAGCTCCTACACTATAAAAGAAACGATGGCCCACACGTACCTTGTGCTCAAACAATATGAAAAAGCCATCGAGAAAGCCCGGGAAGCGCTGCAAATCAGCCCGATGACCGGTGATCCATACCTCACGCTGGGCATGGTGGCCACTGAAACCGGGGATTCCCTTGCGGCTATCCGGTATTTCAAGCGTGCTGTTCAGAACGATGCTGATCTGATCGATGGCTGGTTCCAGCTAGCCCGCCTGCAAACGGAAGTCAGTCCGGAGGATGCCGTCACTACTTTTGAAAGCGCGTTACAGATCGCACCTGAAAACCCGGATTTGTGGCATGCTTTCGGTTTGTACTGGGATCAACAAGGCCAACTGGAACGTGCCAAAGCGTGTTATGAAGAAATTATCCGAATAGATCCGGGATACATCGAAGCCCATTTCAACCATGCGCTTATCCTGATGGATCAGGATTCATTTGTCCATGCTATCACGCACTGGAACCACTTCATCGACCGGGAACCTGAAGAAGCGCGGGCCTGGTTTTACAGGGGAATCTGTCATGAATTGACCCGGGATTTCCCATCCGCACTGGAGGATTATATTCAGGGAAAAAATCTGGATCCTGATTTGCCCAACATTGACCAGGCGATCCAATCCATGCAGGATAGTTTGCGATAGATCAGGGCATGATCCGATGCGAAGATCCGGTATCCCTTTTGATTCAAATAAATTATATTTGCGATGCCATAATACATGACTGAGCACAAGTACATATCTCACCTGCTACGTTTGCTTTGGTTGTTAGCCTGCGTGATTCCGGTCTATACTTCGGCCCAATCCGGGGCATTACAACTCAGCCTGTTGCTGGAATCTGATCAAACTATTCTCTGGACCAGGGAGTACGAAGTCAATATAGCGGAGGATATTCCCGCTACCGTAGTGCTCGGAAAGCTGGAAGGGGACAACTCCGTTATCGGTATGATAAAAATCGAAGGATTGCAGGAACAACTCGTACTGCATGGTATCCAGAATGCCAGTGGATTTAATCTTCATGAATGGGTGAACAACAATCAGCGGACGGGTTCACTTGAGGTCAGGATAGAATCTGATATACTCCGAGGCTACTGGTACAACCGGGATAAAACCATCCGCCTTCCCGTTCAAAGTCGGTCGGGATCGGCAACGCAGGAGATCCGGCAATACCAGTCGGGGCAGCAATTATTTTTTACAAAAGCGGGTCCGGGCATAGAACAGCTTCTGGATCAAAGGACCATGAATGAAAAGCTGTGGAAAAAAATCTGTCAGCCCGGCCAGAGATGCTACCATGTACCGGTAAACATAAGCCCACAGGAACTGGAATTCTGCAGGTCGGGTAAACTTGATTTATATTCATACAATCGAGTAGATCTGGCGCGGATTTTACATGGTCTTGTACCTCAGATCCCTCATGACGAGACCTTTAATACCCAGGTTTCACAATGGCTCAATGAATGGGCGAGTCTGGTATTTCGGGATTCACTTGGGGTGGAAGAGCGTTGGAGTCATAACCAGAATATCTGGTTTGTACCGGATTATCTCACGGATGACCTGGTCAGTGGACTACTCTGCATACAGTTTTCAGGCGAAGGTCTGATCCACTCCCAACCCCTAATTTATGATCGACAGAAGCGAATTTTTTATACGGAGGAAGATTTTTTCCGCAGCACGAGTGATTGGGCTGAGAATTTTCAGAATAAAGCCAGGAATTTAATCTATGATGCCCACCAAACCACCATCGACGTTTTCCCGGAAATCCTCGATCGGATAAAATTTCACATGACGCTTACCCCGAACGGAATGCTGATATCCAGTGATTTTACGCCGTACTTCGGACGTCTGACGGTCCGACCTGATAAGGAAATATATCAGGAAGATCTTCAAAGATTTGCCCCGTTTCGGAAACTATTAGTTCCATAATTGCGTCGGTAATAAGTGCATTTGTATATTGCTATAAACTTTAAAATACCAAATAACGCTCATGAAAAAATTCACCATTCGGTTTAAATTGTTTCAGCAATGGGAGTTATTCGCCACAGTGGTAATGCTCTTCGTTTGCTGCTGGTCCCAGGGACGTGCCCAGGAAGTTGCGGTCCAGGTCAGTTATGATACAGTGTACCTGGGTAATATCCTGGCGATTCGTTTTTCTATGGAAAATTGGCGGGGGGACATGGTCGAACCTGATTTCGGTGATTTCACCGTGGCTGGAGGACCACAGATATCTTCCTCCATGACGTATTCCGGCGGAGAACGGAAAAGTTCCAAAACCATAATCTTTCATCTGGCTCCGCCCGAAATACCCGGGACCTATCAACTTCCTTCAATAACCTTCAAAGGAGAAGACAGCGAATTTTCCACGCCGGAAATCCCTATCGTGGTGAAGGAAAATCCCGATGGTATCGAACAAAATCCGGCTATCGATCAGAATCGGCCGTTTTTATTCGACAAACAATTTGATAAATTTTCGGAACCGCTCCGTGGCCAAAGACAACGCTTTTAAACCGGTCACCGGATTCTACCTATGCAGAAGAAATACCTTTGGATCGCAGAACTAGTATGGTGGGCAGTATCTTTATTGGTCGCGGGTGTATTGATATCGCCCTATTATTCGGAGTTGATCGTGGATGTTCCATTTCTGATACCCAATGTCATTCTGATCGTTCTGGGAATTCAATGTCTCAGATTGACCCTATTCCTGGGATTTTCCCCTTTCTCACTGAGTCGCTGGAGCATATTTCCGCTAACCTTTGCCTTCATACCGGTCTGCATGTACGCCATTCGGGAATACAGTACCATGTCTCAGTTTTTCAATACCTCGTCAAGCTGGATGCATTCCTTTTCCTACCTGCTCACTCTATCGGAAAAAAGTGAATTGGCGGACTATATCCGGACCGAGTTCACCTGGTGTGCAGTCATCGCTTTTATTGGAGGCCTGGCTTTGTCAGGGAAAATGATAGTGGTTTCGTGGCAGATTTTAAGTGGCCAATCTGGTTTCACCTCTTTGAACCGCCAACAGAGGTAGTAAAGGGAGTTGTACCATTGCGAAGAACGGAAAAAAATAAAGCCATTTCGCTCTTTTGCGAAATGGCTTTTGGCATGAAAAGATTATTCTTCTTATTCTTCCAGTCCGTGATCATACAACTTGAAATGTACTTTCAAGTGAAAAATGCGGTTAAATTCCAGATCCTTCACATTGATCGAGTGATAATTCAATCTGGATTTGATGAATTCATCCAATGACTTTGTGCGGGCATCGGTTTTGAGCACCACCAATTCTTCATCCGCTGTTACGAAAAAAGAGATCCGTACGCTTTCATCCAAAGAGGTATTGAGATTTGGCGCTTTGAGCAGTTTGGTAATGGCCTTCCGCAGATCCATATGAGGATCATCGATGGTTCTGGCATTGGAAATTGAGCTGAAGGAAGCAGTGAGCAGGAATGCCACTGCAAGGGCTTTAATGGTTTTCATAGCTGTGTAGTTTTGGCAAGTTATAAAAATTGTTTTTCTATTTTATGACATTTGTATCATTCGTTTTTGTAAAATAAAATTCGCGTCGTTGTCCGATCGCATTTTAATGACGGTTAAAGATAACGATTTGTTGCATCCTATTTCCACCATCCTACCAAAAAGGGGCAATTTTTGGATAAATGGGGAAAAACACCCGATGAAAATCAACTTTTTCCGAAAAAATCAACTGATCGACCGGAGCAAACCGACAAAACCTTACTAACGGGATTTGAGTAGAAAACCCAGGATAAAAAGGATTCAGAAGACCGGTACAATAAAAGCGGGCGCCCTTTTATCTATATTCAAAATCGGGCAGGTATGAAATTTTACGGTGGAAACCTTATCTTCATTGCCTGAAGATTACGGACCCGACAACAGTGGTGACTATGGAATATACCGATCAGATAGCTGAGGATCAGCCATTTTACAATGAATGGATCGATCTTCAGAATTTACCAAAAGCTGAGGATACGATGTTTACCGGCCTGGATGCGGAATACCTATATGTCAGGCTGAGCAACGTATTGGTCGTATCCATCCTTGGCGGGGTTCCCCTGGTTTTGGTATTGATCTTCAGTGCTCTGCCCTGGGTATATAAATGGACCATTGTTGGGATTTTCATACTCTTGATGTTGATTTGGGCCATAATGGTGTTTCTGGAATTCCGTCACCGGGGCTATGCCATCCGGGAACAGGACATTGCTTACCGCAGTGGATTAATCTTTCGGCGACGCCAGTTTTTGCCCTTCCGAAGAGTACAACATTGTAAGATCACTGAAGGACTCATCGAACGACTGTTCAATTTCTCGACCGTCGTTGTTTCTGCAGCAGGAGATGATATCGTAATTCACGGCTTAAGGCCGGAAGAGGCACAGAATCTGCAACAGTTTATCAATGAAAAAGTGGACTCCATGACCAAAGAAATGCATCATGCAAGAAGGTAAATGGTCCGCTCTAGCTCCACCGGCCATGCTGATCACCATTCTCACTGCGGTCAGGAGTTATGCCCTCATCGTATTGTATTTTGCCTATCGTACCTATCAGCGGTTTGACTCCATATCCATTTTCAACAGCTTTGATCTCTTTCTGGATTTCCTGCTCAGTATCCTGCCTGCCATTCTGGTAGTGATGTCGGGGATCATGGATTACCGTAGATTCCGGTATAGACTCGGATCCGAGCAGCTACATATTAAAAGTGGCTGGCTGAGGCGAGAGAAAAAAAGCATCCCGATCGATAAAATCCAGTCGGTGCAGATCGAACAAAACTGGCTATATCAACTACTGAATGTGTACCTGGTCAAAATCGACACCATCGGAGAGGACAAACTCGAGGTAGAAATCGGTGGAGTATGGGAACAGGAAGCCATCGACCTGAAAAACCGGATTCAGACGATCAAAAAAGAGAACGAGGAAGAATGGACTACAGAGACAGACCATTTTAGCACCGCGGCCGGGATAAATTATCAATATGATCTGACCAACGGGCAGGTATCCCGGTACGCACTCTCAGAAAACATGCTATGGTTTTTGCTACCGCTGACCCTTTCAGGTATTGTACTTTATCGGATCTACAATTCCGCGGATGCCAGTCAGCTCTCGTGGCAACTCCTCGTCGATCTGGTAATCGGCAACCTCGACCCCACTGGAAGTCCTCTGGATGAACAGGATTATTCGAGCAGTTA
>CBFGVZ010000144.1:0-9672 GCA_965652315.1 uncultured Saprospiraceae bacterium
CTCGACTGACGATTTGCTCGACAAGATCTTCAGAGATTTTTGTATTGGGAAGTAGGATAGCTCAGGCCTGTATAGGGATCCAGATGTATCCGATCGAAGCTTTAACCCGAAAAAATAACCGTACATCAATATAAGCGTAAGAAATTACCCAAAGGCCTTCCAGACTGCGAAATTGAGATTTAATATCACAACTCCTGACCTCACGTAAATTACCTTGTCGTGATTTTGTCAATTGGGATATTTGAACCCACTTCCCGTACGGACTGGTTGGGGTTCAATGTCTCCATAGGAAGCCTTCCCGCCCTCGGAAAGCTTGTATACTGTAGGTTACTCAATCATTACGGCCATCTTCGCGACAATCTGTTTTACGGATTTATCCGCTCATAATCAGTATTTAATGGGGTATGGCCAGGATGACTGTATGTGAATTTTCACCTTTGTGAGGAAGCCTTAATGGATGCAACTCCATTAATCCACACTTTGATCGACTGGTTCAAACAGCACATCCAGCGCGTGAACGACACCATTGATTCGTTCTATAACCCGTGTAGTGATTTGTTCGGAAGCATCTTTTACGAACAATTGCTTAAAATCCCGTTCGACCATGATTTCCACGGCATCGTGCATAGGAAGACTTCGTTTGTCTGCCGGATCGAGATAGGCATCGATATATCCTTTCTCCATAAAACGAATATGATCTATCGTCATCTGACAGAAGTCCTGTTCATAATCAAAGCGCATATCATATAACATATATATGCCGTAACTGTGGAGGATGTTTTCTCCCACCTCGATATAATCTACAATTTGACAGGCCGTATATTCTGGACTATTTTCTATAATTTTCCCTGAAACAGGATTGAGCTGCCTACTCAACAAAAAATTGATCCGGGCGTTGCTTTCCTCCGGAGTCAGTTCATGTTGAAAATCCATCTGAAAGACCACTTTCCCATTCCGAACCGGAATGGTGTCAGCCGAAAAAGGTGATTCCTGCGCCACGGCCCACGCCGGCCAAAAACATATGAACAGAAAGATTACTTCCCGAATAACTCTCATAAATCGTTTATTATATGACCGCTCCTTGTCCGTCCACTCTTCTTTCAACAATTCACGTATGAACCCGACCATATGACTGATTTATTATATTATTCCAGCACCCAGTATTCCGATGTCGTGGGCAGGGTATCAAACAAATAGAATTCTCCGGATTCACTCAGGGCCAGTACCGCCGATCCGATCGGGACAAACTGGACAAACCGACCCCAGTCGCCCCCGACTTTTGTCTGTAGATTTGGAGCTCCTTCAATATTGGTTGTGATCCGCCACAAACCTCCTTGCTGATCAATGCCCAGCAAACCGTTCTCGTAAACGGTCAATACGGAAAATTTATCAAAACCCGTTCCAACCGTACTGCCATTGGGTGAACCCCAGGTCGCATCTTCCTGTGCGAGCCAGGTTTTCAGATCGCCGGAACCATCACTCACCGTATAAAAGAATCCCGTGGCGGGCAGATATTTTGTAAAACTGGTGAAACCCGTTCCCATCGCCGGAGCTCCGGAAGGGGTCAGAATCGTAGTAATCGAATCCGGACTCACGTTGTACAGCGTCACTTCGCCGTCGTGTGATACGGTGATCAGATTGTCAAAGTCATATGAAAACAGCACATTAAAACTATCCCTGGAAAACACATCCGCCGGAATCATCCCCGCGGGTTGAACCGCTGCATTTTCAATCGCAAATATATTTATTGATCCATCCGGCGCCCACTCCCAAAGCAGGCTGTCAGCGACGAGGAAAAAATCACTGGCGGGATTACCTGGAATCCCCAGGCTCATAGTGGATATACGCGATACCATCTGAGAACTTTGGGTGCGGGAATTATTGTACACTGTATCAATGACAATGTCCGATAAGAACGCATCCCGTATCGTAAAATCTGTACCCGCTTCAAAATCCGGTAATGTAATCTGATTGGTATCAGCACTTATCCGCAGGGTTCTGACTCCTCCTGAGCCAGACTCATACGTGATTTCTGAGAAAACCATCCGAGCTTCGAGATTCGTGATAGCAACAGGGGTTAATTGTAAAATATAAGCGGATGTTTCATGATCAAATTCAAATCCAGTAAAATTCCGGTTTCCGAGCTCATCTCCTTTTGAAGGACCCCATACACTTCCGGAGGCCAATGTAGCGAGAGACAACTCCCCCAGATCATTCTCCGATCTCAATTCAAACGTATAGCTGCCTTCTGCCAGATTTTCAATAATCAATGAATCCTCGATAATTCCGGGTGCGGTTCGGTTAAATTCCCGCGTAGTAGAATCCTGTTTATTGTTCCAGTAGATCTTGACCCGATCAATACGGGGGTCGGCACTCATTTGCCATTTGAGCTTCACTCTGCCATACCCCGGGATCACCTCCACCGAATCCACCTTCCCCAGATAAATCTGTTCTTCCTCATCAACAAATCTTTTCTGGATATCATCCATTTCATCACAGGACAACAGGATCCCGATCAAAATGGCAGTAAACAGATAAAATAACAGTAAAGCAAATGCTTTCATATATATGTTTTTAAATATGTTATTCAAACTTCTCCGATTCAGGGAACCGTATCATCTCCATACACGGTGATTTCACCCATGGAAAAATAATTAGTATTGGGTGGAGGCTTGATTCCACTCACTTCCCGTGCAAATAATCGTATATACCGGACCGGATCGGCTTCCAGGGGCATGGGATATTCCATTCCATTGGCAGAGAGATTCAGTATGCCCTGTGGATCTGGGGGATTGGCCAGATCGTATCGGGTAATCTCGTGATATCCCAGGTATTCCCAGTCGTCCTTGAAGGTTCGATCCGGCAAAACATAATCGGTCGGTACGCCATGAATGGCTCCTATCCGTACGCTCTCTTCATCCAGCCAGTAATCCTTATTTTCCAGTAAGTCAAAATCAATTTCTCGCGTTGCCCAGCCTTCCCAGTTGGTAATATTCACCTGTCCGTAGGGTGAATTGATGTGATAACCATGGATAACGATCCGGCTGAGTTTCACAGGTTTACCCAGATCGATAGTAATGGACAGACCACTGGACCCGGACACGGTCAGCCAACCATTCCGACTTGTATTGACAATGTTATCCCAAATCCGTTCAAATACATAGTTGGCACTTAGATTAGTTGCATTATCATAAGGTATCTGTGCGCGAAAATCTATGTAGGGTTTCTCAATCTGCGTTTCGTACAGCGGCGTACCAGTGAGTATCATGGTATCCGAAGTATTGCCCCATTTATCCTGAAAATAAACACCGAAAGTGGCTTCTACCGTTTCGAAGCCCCGGAAGGCATAAGAATCATTTTCTGCCGCAGAAAAGTACACTTCCTTCGTCTCAGGTTCTCCAGTAATATCATTGGCACCGACCAGGTGCACTCCGAGACTGGTATTGGTGATATTCTCCCACTTGGCGATCAAACCACCGAAAGTGAAGGTCAAATCCAGCGATTGGAATGCCAGTTTGACCACCGATTCCAGAGGGGTGAAGTTGATTTGCAATGGCCTGGACCGCTGCCCCTGTTTGTTGACCTTATAGAGCTGGGCGGTCACTTCATTCTGGTGGTTGAAACCTTCGATTCGCAGGTTGTTCTTGTAAATGGAAGATTTCTCGGTGAAGGTCTCTCCATTGCGTTTATACTCTACCATTATGTACTGCAACTGGTTGTCATTGGGAATGTCGTAGTACACGATCGCGCCGCCATAAATGGGTTCCACCCGGTATTCCTGTATCGGTTCCGAATCCCATATTCCCGGTTCGTCGGTTTCCTCTTCGCAACCCAGATGCATCACCAGGCACGTTGTCAATACGAAATAATAAAAGATCTTTTTCATATTCATTTCTCTATAAGATAATGTATTAACCATCATAATTGTACTGTTCACCACCCATACGTTTGTACCAGATTGGGGTTGACCCGCAGATCGCTTTCCCGGATGGGATACAGGTAATCCCGGAAAGTGACGGTACGGGCTTCACCGTAGTGATAGATCTGGTAATAGTCTTCGTAGTCCTTTTCCTGGCTCCAGCTCGTTGGGCGCATAGTCCAGTATTGATCGGCGATTTTCCATCGCCGGACATCCCAGAACCGCTGACCTTCAAAAGCCAGTTCGATCATGCGTTCCCGTTGGATAATCTTTCGCATTTCCGCTTTATTGCGCGGTGCGTCCGGTTTGGTGGAAGCGTGCTGCCAGGATTCCACCACACCATCCAGACCGGCATGAATCCGGATCCGGTCAATCCATTCATAAACTTCATCATCCGGTTGGGATTTCATTTCATTGAGCGCTTCGGCATACAAAAGGTAGAGATCTGCAAGACGAATCAGTGGAAACTGGTAATTACTCTGGGAGTATGTCTTATTATTATCGCCCTGAGAACCGGACGATTCAAAGGCCATCAGTTTTTTGGGTGCGTAGGCACCCAGGCCTACCGCACTGGAAACTTCACCGTAGCGTCCACGCCAGAACAGGAAGCTTTCCCCACTGTTTTCGGTAGTAGTTGCTAATTCTATAAATCCCCGGTCAAAACACAGATCTGCATAAAAGCGAGGTTCGCGGAAGAAATTTATACCGGCAGTGATCTCTCCAGTAGCGATATAGGAGTGATGGTTATCAGCCGGAGTGGCCAGTCGGGGTTCATGTCGGTTGGCGTAATCATAAAACCGGTCTTCATTGATCGGCACCCCGTTGTTCGAATAAAACAATTCTCCCATATGCCAGGAAGCGCGATAGTAATTGGCCTGGAAATTGACATCCTGTGCATACATAGCCGGCCAGAGGCTGCGGAGCATATGCCCCAGTGAACTGAGACTCAGCCCGGTACCACCTGCCCCACCCTTTCCGCTGGCAAATTGTTCCTGCGTAGCCCAGATCACTCCGGGATTTTTGTCCAGATCCTCCGTGATAGCCTTTCTTATTGTCATCAACTGGACCACGGTATCATTCATTTTAAATGCACTGGGGCCACCGGCTAATTTATTGAATTCATAAAGCTGGTATCCGTATTCATGGCACAAATCGATGGCTTCTTTGATGGCCGTTGCAGCGCGCGCCCATTTGGTCTGATCGTACTCTGAAGGTACCAATTGCATCCCTCTGCTATCAACCCAGGCAGCATAGTCCGGATTCCCGTTGAAAAGTGGGCTGGCTGCCCATACCAGGACTTTGGCTTTCACAGCCATCGCGATGATTTTAGTTATGCGGCCCATTTCCAGATCCGGATCGTCGAGGACAGGAGGTAAAAGTTCAATGGCTTCATCGAGCTGTCCCACAATATAGTCAACACATACATCTATCGGTTCACGATACACCTGCGTTTCCTCCGGTGTGGCTGAGATGGGCAGATTTTCATCCACGATAGACACTGGACCGTAAAGTTTCATCAGGAAGAAGTGGTAAAAGGCTTTTAAAAATTTTACTTCTCCGATCCATCGGGTCCGTTCAATTTCCAGGATATCCCGTGGTTTGTGAATATTTTCCAGAAATATATTACAGTCTCGGATACCTACATACAGCGCATTGCCGCCGTTCCGACCCGACCAGTAGTCTTGCAACGGATTATTAGCCGATTGGAGACCATTGGAAATTTTGCCTGCCATGGAATTATTGATCGCTCTTGAATCACGGAATTCCAGTTCGTCCGTACTGGTAAAATGCGCCGGATAATAAAGCGGGTCCGTGGGATCCGGTAAGTGGGAATAACAGGTATTTAAAAATTTATAAGTCACGGCCCGATTGGAAAAGGCATGTTCCAGTGTAGGGGCTTCAGCCGGTACCACATCAATGAAATTACATTGATAGAATTGAACCGAAAGTAAAGTGACTATGGTAAGTTTGAGTAGCCTCATATCAAATTTCATTATAATCTCTTCGAATAAATATTTCTTCAATCTAAAAATCGAGTTTGATACCAAAATTGATGACTTTCTGAATCGGATATCCCAGTCCATTCCCAGCCATTTCCGGATCCCACAACTTGAATTTCGACCAGACATGGAGGTTCAATCCACTGACATACAGTCTGCAACTTTGAATAAAGACTCTCTGCGTAAATTCTTCGGGCAGGGTATATCCCACTTCGGCAGATTTGAGCCGCAGAAATGAGCCGTTCCGGAGCCAGTGGGTACTGGGTTGATTGTTATTGGAGATGGCATATTCCGACAATCGAGGCCAGAATGCTTCCAGGTTCCGGTTGTTTTCTGACCAGTGGTCGTCTGCTATCAATTGCATCAGACCCCTCTGTCCCTGATTGATGAACGGCGTAATGGCTCCCGCATTGATAAAGAAGGATGATCGGGCCGAACCCTGGAAGAACACGGATATATCAAAATCATAAACGCCAAAACTGACCCCGGCCCCGTAAATGATTTCGGGCACGGTAGGAAATCCTATGGGAACCAGATCGTCCGTGTTGATCCGGCCGTCGCCATTGATGTCTTTGTACTTGATGTCTCCACCGCGATATTCTCCGAATTCCTGTACGGGTGCGTTGCTCACCTCTTCATCATCGATGAACAATCGTTCAGCGATATATCCGACCGGCTGGCTGAGTTTCAATCCTACGCGTGATCGCCAGGGTACATCACTATAATCGGGTTCTTCATATTTTAGATACTCACTGGTAGCGTAAGTAAAATTCCCGTTGGCTACCACCCAAAGGTTACTTCCGAAGGTTTGCAGATATTGCATAGAAGTTTCAAATCCTCTGCCCTGTGCAATTCCGATATTGGCCTGTGGAATGGTACGCAAACCAAGCGTAGAAGGGACATCCGTACGGGTTTGTAAAATATTGCTCCGCTCTTCCATGAAGAATTCCGCATTGAGGGTTAATTTCCGGAAGAGGCCCAGATCGATACCGATGTTGGTTTTCTTCGCTATTTCCCAGGTAATCAGTTCGTTCGCGTAACGGTCGATGCTGATCCCGCTGGTAAAATCCCTGTCCAGTCCAAACCAATAACCGGGGCCACTGACATCAACCCTTGAAAGATAGAAAAAGCGGTCGAAGGTCGAACCGATCTGATCATTCCCGACCAAACCATAGGTACCCCGGATTTTCAATTCAGATATCACGTCCTGTATTCCCAGCATAAAGGACTCATTGCCAATGTTCCAACCCAATCCGATGGACGGAAAGAATCCCCACCTGTTGTTTTTTGCAAAACGCTCAGTTCCATTGAGACCAAAGTTGAACTCCAGAAAATACCTGGAATCGTATCCGTATGCCAACCGGCCGGCAGAAGAAAGATTTCTTCTCGGCAGCGAAGCCTGCAGGCGATAGGAAGGCAGACTATCCACTTCTGCCGTACTGGTTTCGGAGCGGATGGTCCCCACCAGGGTGCCGCTGAAATCGTGAACCTCATTAAAAATTTTGTTGTAAGCCAGTCTGAGTTCACCATACACCGATGCGCGGGCAGTACGGGGACCGTCGAAATAATTCAGATATTCAGTACCGGTATCCGGGTTTAGAGGATTGAGCCTGTACGAATCATCGATGGTGGTAGCCAGGGAGTAATAAAACGGCAGATAGCCTCTGAAATATGCATTGGATGAATGCCGCATGATATTGAAAACACCTCTGAGAGAAAGCCCATCCAGAGCGTTTTCGATAAAATTGTGCTCCATTTCCAACTGCATCAGCATCATGGAACTCTTTTCTTCTTTAAAGGTGCTGGCCACGGACGCAAGTGGGTTATTGAACACGCCGATTTCGGGACCAGATCCAAATAAGATATGATTGGAAAATTCATTGGCTTCATCCGGTGGGTAAAAGGGCAGAAAGCGAACAGGAGACGCGTTTCTGGCAGCTTTGAAAACATCGGCTCCGCCCTGAGGCGGACCTGTTCGATCGTCGAACGTACCAAAAGCCCGGATCACACCTGTGGTAGTAGGTGCGAATTTGATGGTGACATTAGAACGAACCTGTAAACGATCAATATTGATGTTGTTGTCCACCAGGTTCTGGCTGTTTTCCTTGAGAATACCCTGTTCGTTGAGGTAGTTCGCAGCCAGGTAATATTGCACGGTCTGCCCACCCCCGGTCAGGTTCAGGTTCATCCGGTTGTTCACTGCCTTATTCGAAATCATATAATCGTACCAATCCACAGATGGATACCGGGTGGGATCTGTGCCCAGTTCGGTCTCCCTGATCTTGGACAGCGAATAAGGCAGGACGACTTCAGCATCCCGGGTGCGCACGGCTTCGTTGTGCAATTTCATATAGGTGATGGGATCGGCCAGTGCGACCAGATCGGCGTTATAAGAATTCGATGTTTCAGCGCGCAGACTGATGCTCAAACGATCAGGCCTTCCCATTTTGGTCGAAATCAAGATTACGCCGTTTGCTCCCCGGGCACCGTACAAAGCAGCGGCATTGGCATCTTTCAATATGGAGAAAGCGGCGATATCATCCACGTTGATTCGCGCCAGATCCCGTGAAGACATTTCGATGCCATCGACCAGGATCAGTGGATCTTTCTTACCTGATGCACTAAAAGAAGTAATGCCCCGGATAAAAAACTGCGCGTCGTCCAAACCGGGTTCACCCGAGCGCTGAAAAGCGATGACACCGGGTAATTTCCCGGCAAAACCGGTGGTGATGTTACTCGATGGAATCCGAAGTTCCGCGGTATTGACCGTCGATATCGAACTCAATACGCTCTCCCGTTTTTGGGTAGTGCCATACGCTGAAACTACAACGCCCTCCAGGAGCTGAGAATTGGACTGGAGTACTACTGTCATCGTGGGTTGTCCATCCACGGGCACTTCCTGCGTGGTATAACCCAAATAGGAAAACACCAGGATATCGTCCGCTGCGACGTCTTCAATCCGGAACTTGCCTTCGAAGTCGGTAAAGGAGCCTTTCTGCGTTCCTTTTATCTAGATATTTACCCCGATCAGTGGCTCACCATCCTGATCTTCTACCGTTCCCTCAATGGTCAGAGGGAACGTACCCGTGCCCGGAATATTAGAAAGAGCCTTATTCTCAGTAGGATTGGTTACCATTTTCAGACCTGTTAACCAATATTTATTTATTTCAGTAATATAGTGGTCTCCGGAGGCCAGAGCATGCCCCTTTTCAGAAATCGTGAATATCCCGGATCCCAAGTCTGCAACAGGGTGTGTCAGGGGATCTCCAGGGTTCAAATCAAGCCCTTTCTCAAAATGATTAACGTACACGGTAATTGCCAAAATATTATTATCAATCGGCGAATGAAAATTTCCGGCGGTCAGGCTGAAACACATTCCCAGCATTGATAACATACTTACAAAGGTAGAAGCTATCTTCATATCCTCAATCAGTTTTAAATTATTATCTATTATAAGAGTTGAACACAATATACAACATATATTTCGTTGTGCAAATATTATCCTATATTTTTTTTAATGAATGTTAGACTGAACATACCAAATCTGCGTACTATCGTTCTGTTAAACTTCCGCAATTGTTAACACTTCACATCGATTAAAGTCTGATTATCAACCATTTCAATACCCAGATCCCATCCGGCAAGAATTGAGGAATAGAGCCAAGGCATTGAAAATTATTTTATTGGAAAAATTCTGGGAGTGGATCATTTTAGTGGAGAAACCTACGTACGAGAGTGGGAGTGGGTGTGGGT
>CBFGVZ010000145.1:0-9622 GCA_965652315.1 uncultured Saprospiraceae bacterium
TCTGTCAGTTGATCTTCATTGATAATCAATGGAGGTGCAAAACGAATTATATTCCCGTGCGTTGGTTTGGCCAACAATCCATTCTGCATCATTCTGATACACAAGTCCCAGGCTGTCTGCGATTCGGGATCATCATCCAGTTCGATGGCATTGAGCAGTCCCTTGCCCCGAATTGTTTTGATAATAGGGAATTCAGATTTCAGCCGGTGGAGTTGCGTCCTGAAGACTTCCCCTAACCGCTGGGCATTTTCAGCCAGATTTTCCTTTTGAATGACTTCCAAAGCTGCCATGGCAGTGGCGCAGGCGAGCGGATTGCCACCATAGGTAGAACCGTGTTCGCCCGGGCGAATCGTCAACATAATCTCATCATCCGCCAATACCGCAGATACGGGATAGAGGCCACCGGATAGAGCTTTGCCCAGGATCAGGATATCCGGTCGTACATTTTCGTGATCACAACATAATCTACGACCGGTTCGAGCCAAACCGGTCTGGATTTCATCGGCAATAAAAAGGACATTGTGATTCCGGCAGATCTCTGATGCGCGCCACAGATAGCCTTCATCCGGTACCAGGACACCGGCTTCTCCCTGAATGGGCTCAATCAGAAAACCGGCTACATCAGGATCGCTGGCCACCGCCTCCAGAGCCGTAGTGTCGTTGTAAGGGATGATTTTATATCCCGGCACAAAAGGACCGAATCCGCCCGTAGTGTCCGGATCAATGGAAGCGCTGATCACACCCAGGGTACGACCATGAAAATTACCCGCAGCAAAAATAATCTTGGCTTCGTTGACTGGTATACCTTTTCGCATGTAGCCCCATTTTCGGCACAGTTTTATAGCTGTTTCGACACCTTCCGCACCTGTATTCATAGGCAGGACTTTGTCGTATCCAAACAATTCTGTGATATATCGGGTAAAAAGGGCCATCTGATCGCTGTGGAATGCCCTGGAAACGAGACTGAGGTTATTCAATTGATGTTGCATGGCGGCAACGATGTCCGGATGATTGTGACCCTGGTTCACAGCCGAGTAAGCTGACAGATAATCAAAATATCTCTTATCTTCCACATCCCATACTTCAACACCTTTTCCGCGCTGAAGGACAACCGGGAGCGGGTGATAATTATGCGCGCCGTACTGACTTTCGAGGTCAATAAAGTATCCGTTGTTTTTCACGTGATTAATTTTTTATGGATTTCCAATATTTGTGATAAGACCGCGAAACAGCCGGAATTGTCGATAAATAGATGAGACACCCTTTCTTTTTCCGTGTCAGTCCATTGACTGGCCAGGCGTGTTTCCATGGTACGGCTGTCAATACCATCCCTGGCCATGGTCCGCTGAATCCGGGTGACCAGCGGTGTACGGACCATTATCAGGTAATCCAGGGAACGATAAGAACCCGCTTCCACCAGCAGGGCAGCTTCCTTGAGCGTATAAGGGGCTTGTTGTTCCTGATGCCATTTTTCATAATCCCGGCCGACTACAGGATGAACGATCCCATTGATGGCTTCCCGCTTGACCGGATTTTCAAAAACTTGTTGGCGTAAAAATTCTTTTTGAAGTTGGCCCAGATCATCATATACCCCTTCTCCCAGGAGGCCGATCAACTGGGATTTGACCTCCGGATCGGAGCGCATAAGTAACTGTGCCCGTTCATCGGCGAAATAAACAGGTATCCCCAATTGAGCAAAAATCCGGGCACAGTAGGTTTTTCCACTACCGATGCCACCGGTGATTCCGACTTTCCATTTTGCCATTTCCTTTTTTGCCTTAATTTTGCCTTGAATGTAACTGAAAATTTATGAATTTCGAAGAACCCAACGCTTTAAATTCCGTAGCAGAATTCCACGAAACTTTTGGATTGCCAGTATTGGATGAGCCCCGGCTCATATCCGAAGATCGGGCTGCCCTTCGGGTCAATCTACTCCAGGAAGAATTGAAGGAACTCCTTACGGCCATCCAAAACGATGATCTGGTCGAGATTGCGGATGCTTTTTGCGACCTGCAGTATGTCTTGTCTGGCGCCATCCTGGAATACGGAATGGGAGAGCGGTTCAAAAAGCTATTTGATGAAGTTCACCGGAGTAATATGAGCAAAACCTGCCAGACCGAAGCGGAAGCAGAGGAGACTATCCGTCATTATCTGGAAACCAAGGGAGAAGCGGGCTATTATGAAAAACGTCAGGACAAATTTATCGTATACCGGGAATCAGATGGTAAGGTATTGAAATCAGTCAAATACAGTGAAGCGGATCTTAGGTCCAATTTAACACAATAAAGCCGCTTCGAATCGTTTATTAGTGGGTGAAATGAGCAGGGAAATCCAGGGTCCTGATAAACCAGTGAGCCTGCGCATTCGTTAGAGTACCGAACGTCCGGACCGCATTGACTGAAAAACCGGCCAATCTGCATGGAATATATAAATATGGACAAATCTCATCAAATGAAAACATATCGATATGTGTTGACAGCATTTCTGTTAACGCTCATCACAGGCATGGGGCTGTCCCAGAATGCTTATGAAATAGATGTTCAGATCAAGAATGCCACCAGCGATACGATTTATCTGGCGTATTTTTATGGGGACGCTCAGTACGTCCGCGATACAGCTGTGTCCACGGAAGGGAATCTCTATACCTTCCGGGGAGAAGAGGCGTTGCCGGAGGGTGTTTATATGTTTGTCATGCCGCCCGAAAATTCATTTTTTCAGGTTTTGATTGACGAGGACCAGAATTTCACCATGAAGACGGACGCCGAAAATATCTCGGCAAGTACGGTTATCGAAGGGCATGAAGACAATTCACTGTTTTACGATTATCTACGGTTGATCGATCAGGCTCGCAAAGAGAAAGCTTCGCTTCAACAAAAGCTCGAATCCACCACGGACGAAGCGTCGAAAAAAGCTTTAGAGGAGGAGCTGATCCAACTGGACCGGACAGTATTGAATAAACAGGACGATATCCTTACGAATCATCCACAATCCTTAACTGCAATGGTCATTGGAGCCAGCCGGGAACCGGTCATGCCGGATTTTTCGGAGTTGTCGCCTGAGGAACAACAGGAAAAAAGATTCGAATATTACCGAAACCATTATTTTGACCAGGTTGACTTACATCGGGAGGCCATTCTCCGGACACCATTTATCCATCAGAAAGTCATGGACTTTTTTGATAAATATACAGTTCAGTCACCCGACTCACTGATACCCACCATAGATGGTTTTTTTGCCCAACTGGATGAAGAAAGTACGATTTACCGATACTTTCTGGTGAAATTGCTGAATAAATATGCGAATCCGGCGATTGTCGGACAGGATGCTGTATATGTGCACCTGGCCCAGCAATACTACGGAAAAGGGAAAGCACCATGGGTGGATGAAGAAACTTTACTCAAAATTCTGGACAATGCTGAACGGTTCAATTATACGTTGATTGGTAATCAGGCACCTCCGCTATCGATATACGATGTGTATGCGGAGCGTGAAATGGAATTGAAGGATATCCCGGGTAGTTATAAGGTTTTGATTTTCTGGTCCAGTACCTGCAGCCATTGTGAAAAAGTGATGCCGACCCTACCCGAAATCCGGCAGGAGATCAATGATACCACCGTCCAGTTTGTCACCGTTTGTACCAAAGCGGATGAATCGTGTAAGCAATTTCTTGATAAAAATGACCTGGGTGCAACAGGGATACATGCCTTGCCGGTCAGTTCTTACGGCAAATTATACGATGTACGATCTACGCCCAAAGTGTTTATTATTGATGCAGAAAATAAGATCGCTTCCAAAGGTATTGGGTTTGACCAGATTGCTCAGGTGATTGACATACTCAAGAAAAACATGTCTCACGGAGGTGGGAGTTAGGGCTAAAAATCAAAAATCCCGACCACCTGGAATCAGTTTGGACCGTTGGCCGGATGACCCAAACCACTTTCATAGATAATTGCACATGTCTACGAAATTTTACATCTTTGGGGCAGATAATTTCTATGAAAAAAGTTCACATCATATCCATTGGTGGTGCGGTAATGCACAACATTGCCATCCAGCTTCTCCGGCAGGGATTCGAAGTGACCGGGTCGGACGATATTTTATTCGATCCATCTCTATCCAGGCTCAGGGAAGCGGGGCTGTGTCCCGAAGAAACGGGATGGAATCCCGATAAAATTACATCAGATCTGGATTTCGTGATTGTCGGCATGCATGCGCGCAAAGACAATCCCGAACTTGCCAAAGCCATAGAGCTTGGTCTGACCATACATTCTTTTCCATCATATGTAAGCAGCAGGGCAAAAGATCAGACCCGGATTGTGATCGCTGGTTCTCATGGCAAGACCACTACTGCTTCCATGGTAGTACATCTCATGCAGGAAATGGGTGAGTGTACCGACCATTTGATCGGTGCCAAAATGGAAGGTCTGGAGGATATCGTCACGTTTGATGGTTGTCCTTATTTTGTGTTGGAAGGAGACGAATACCCATCGTCAGCGATTGATCCACGGCCGAAATTTCTGCACTATGATCCAGATTACCTGATCCTGACCGGGATAGCCTGGGATCATATGAATGTCTTCCCGACATTTGCCTCTTATCTGGACGCATTTCGCGATTTGCTGAGTAGTCTTCGTCCGGAGTGCGTTGTGATATATAACGGTTTTGACCAGGAGGTTCTCAAGCTGATGGAGGAGTTTGACTTCCGGAATAGTATTCCTTATTATATGGTCGATTTTGAAATCGAGGATGGCGTATTTATAGTGGAAAATCGGTACCCTTTGAAGATTATCGGGCGGCATAATATGGAAAATCTGACCGCGGCGATCACGATTTGTGAACAACTGGGGATGGATCGCAAATCGTTACTGGCGGCAGCTGAAAGTTTTGGTGGTGCCTCCAAACGGCTGGAATTGTTATTGAGAGGCGATCGGGGGAATGTT
The DNA here is from genome assembly GCA_965652315.1 of uncultured Saprospiraceae bacterium. GTDB lineage: Bacteria > Bacteroidota > Bacteroidia > Chitinophagales > Saprospiraceae > Membranihabitans. Next base: position 4,941 of record CBFGVZ010000145.1, read on the forward strand.
TATATAGATTTTGCCCATGCTCCTTCCAAGGTGCGGGCATCGGTGCGAGCCATCCGGGATCTGTATCCGGATCGGCCATTATTGGCGGTACTGGAGTTGCATACTTATTCCAGTCTCAATAAGGAATTTTTACCTGAGTATTCAGAATCACTTGATCCGGCAGACCACGCCATTGTGATGTTTGACCCAAGGATCGTGGCCAATAAGAAAATGGAACCACTGGACGAATCGGATGTTCGTCGCTCTTTTGGCAGAGGAGATATTATAGTCGTACATGATAGCAGGGATCTGGAGGATGCTCTGGACTTTGTAATGGATGATCTGGCCGGTCAAAAATTCAATATTTTACTGATGAGTTCGGGTTCTTTCGGCGGCCTGGACCTGAAAAAGAAACTGGAACGGGCATGGGACTTGTGAAAAGAAATCCATACATTGCAGGCCAAATAAATGCCTGGAGTATTGAGAATGGAGTGCAAAAGACCAGGTACTTCATTTATTTTTCCGAGAGGGTCCAAATGGTCTTTAACTCGGAAGGGAAGTGGATGGAAAGTAAAATTTGATTGATATTTGGAACATAGTTCCAGTTGTTCCACTGGGATATAATATGGTATATTTAAATTAATTATATAAATTTAGAATTATAAAATGGATAGAGAACTGGCATTGAGAGACGCGCTACGGGAAGCTATGGTGGAAGAAATGCGCCGGGATGAAACGGTATTTCTGATGGGAGAGGAAGTAGCACAATACAATGGAGCCTATAAAGTCAGTAAAGGGATGCTCGATGAATTTGGCCCGAAAAGGGTAATAGACACCCCGATTACTGAACTGGGTTTTGCAGGGTTGGGAGTCGGTGCAGCAATGAATGGACTACGACCCATCGTTGAATTTATGACCTGGAATTTTGCGATACTCGCCTTTGATCAAATTGTCAATAATGCAGCGAAAACACTTTCTCAGTCCGGAGGGCAATTTAGCTGTCCCATAGTGTTCAGAGGACCGTCCGGATCAGCTGGTCAACTTGCACAACAACACTCGCAGATGTTTGAATCCTGGATGGCCAACACACCTGGTCTCAAAGTAATCAGTACCATTGATCCTGCTGACGCCAAAGGCCTCCTCAAATCAGCTATCCGGGATAACAACCCTGTCTGCGTCATGGAGTCTGAGGTAATGTACGCTCACAAGGGTATGGTTTCGGATGACCCTGATCTGGTGGTGCCTATTGGGAAAGCAGCCATTCGCAGGGAAGGAAATGATGTGACGCTTGTGTCCTTTAATAAAATGGTACTGGAAGCGCTAAAAGCTGCTGAAGAATTGGAGAAAGAAGGGATCTCAGCGGAAGTGATCGATCTGCGGACCGTCCGGCCAATGGATCATGAGTCCATTATTCAGTCTGTAAAAAAGACGAACCGGATCGTGGTTGTCGATGAGTCCTGGCCTTTTTCCGGTGTTTCGGCTGAGGTGAGTTATATCGTACAGAAACACGCTTTTGATTACCTGGATGCTCCGGTGGTCAGGATCAATTCTGCGGATACATCATTGTCCTATGCCCCAACCCTGGTGGAAGAATATCTGCCCAATCCACGGAAGATCATCGAAGCCGTGAAAGAAGTTCTTTATGTGCAGAAATAACAATTTTTAATAACTTTAGAGCCAAAACTTATACAAATATGAAACGCAGAAAATTTATCAAGGATGGCGTTGTGGGTGCTACCGCTTTCACGATCGTACCGGGCTCGGTATTGACAGCTAATGGTCGGGTGGCCCCTTCTGACAAACTCAACGTGGTAGTGATCGGAGCCGGGGGTAGAGGGAATGCCCACTGGGCTGGAGCTAAAGAAAGTGGCCGGGCCAACGTTGTGGCGCTGGTAGATGTGGATGACCGGCGTGCAGCCAACGCCTATCAGTCCAATCCCAATGCCAAAAGGTTTAAGGATTACCGGAAACTTGAAAGTATCCGGGATGAATTTGATGCGGTGATGGTGGCTACACCCGACCATACTCATGGAGTGATCGGGACGGCTATGATGGATATGGGCAAGCACGCTTATATCGAAAAGCCTCTGGCCCACGATATTTATGAAGTCCGGATGTTGACCGAAAAGGCTGCTGAGAAAAATCTGGTAACCCAGATGGGAAATCACGGTAGTTCCGGGGATGGTATCCGTCAAACCTGCGAGTGGGTGTGGGCGGGCATGATCGGTAATGTGACCGAGGCTTATTGCTGGACCAACCGACCAGTATGGCCACAGGGCAAACCAGCCCCGACCGGGGCCAGCCCGATTCCCGATACCCTGGACTGGAACCTGTGGCAGGGGCCTGTCCCCTACAATCATTATTCTCCACAATATTTACCTTTCAAATGGAGGGGATGGTGGGATTACGGAACCGGTGCTTTGGGTGATATGGGATGCCACATCATGGATCCCGTATTCAAAGCTCTGAAACTGGGTTATCCCACTGAAGTGACCAGTAGCAATACCACGGTTTGGATAGATGACTTTTACGAAGCCAATTTTTCAAAAAGTTGTCCCCCCAGTTCCGTTACGCATTTGAAATTTCCGGAACGCGACGGCATGCCAGCAGTTAAATTACATTGGTATGATGGTGGACTTATGCCTGATTTTCCGGAAGGAATTGATCCGAATGAAAAATTGGGAAATTGGGATGGTGGAATTTTGCTGGTGGGTGATAAAGGGATGTTATCCGCGGGGTGCTACGGTATTGATCCCAAATTGCACTACCCGAATGGAAATCCCAATATGAATAAACCTGAACCTTCTTTGCCAAGGGTGGAAAACAGTATGGATGGTCATATGAAGCAGTGGATCGTAGCCTGTATGGAAGGTGGTGAAACTTCTTCGCCATTCTCCTATGCAGGTCCTTTGTCTGAAACCGTTTTGATGGGTAATCTGGGTATCCGAAGTTATCAGATGAAGGTATTACAGGAAGGAAAAACACCAACTTCCTGGGCACCCTACGATTATCCGGGTCGCAAACGCCTTTTGTGGGATGGACAGAATATGAAAGTGACGAATTTCGATCCTGCAAACGAATTTGTGCGGAGAGAATACCGGGATGGCTGGTCACTATCTTAATCGGGAGAGACGAACAAATCCGGATTTACTACTGGCCATGATGTCATTGTAGTCTGGTCATAAAAATTATTATATGGATACCAAACAGGAGTCATCCGATAAAGCTATCCGAACACATATGATCTGGTCCATGGGGGCAGGGTTAATCCCGTTTCCACTGGCTGATCTTTTTACCGTCGGAGCTGTTCAACTCAATTTGATCCGTCAGTTGTGTAAAATTTACGATGTTGACTTCAAAGAGGAAGAAGGCAAAGCAATTATCACGTCATTGACATCATCGATGATAGCCAAAATTGGTGCACGAACGGCTATTAAATTGATACCTGGTATTGGGACCTTGATCGGTGGGGTGACGATGTCCGTATTATCCGGCGCTTCTACTTACGCTGTCGGACAGGCTTTCCGGACTCATTTTGAAAAAGGGGGAACGATCCTCGATATTGACCTCAATCGCATCAAAAAGGTGTACCAGGAAAAATTTGAAAAAGGCAAGGAAGAAGCCCGGAAATATAATGAGGTAAAAGGGAAAACTTCACCCTCCGGGTCGGATATTGGATCGGACGGCTCACCTTCCAGTCAGATTGATGATGATGACGTGGTCCAAAAACTGAAGGATCTGAAAGAATTGCTCCAGGAAGGAATCATTACGGAAGATGAATTTGAGCGGATGAAAAAGAAATTTATCCATGATTCATAAGTATCCGTATCGCATTCACAAGCCTGGGATGAGTCAGATTCCGCCGTATTTTCAGAAATATGTGGCACAGGTCCGTACAGATGAGGGCTTTGCAGCTCTCATGGATGGTGCCACGGAATACATGTCCACACTTGCCGTAATTCCACCGGCAAAAATGAAACATGCTTATGAAAAGAATAAATGGACCGTGGAGGAGGTTTTGCTGCATATGATAGATACCGAGCGGGTCTTTCAATCCAGAGCGCTTCGAATCGCCCGGCAGGAACCACAGGTCATGAATGGGTTTGACCAGGATCTGTATGTCCGTAGCCTGCCCAGGATCGAAAGGTCAATAGAAAGTATACGCGATGAATATGAAACGGTACGGAAATCTAGTTTTCTGCTTTTTGCCGGTCTGACAAAGGTAGAAATGAAATTATCCGGAAAGGTCAGTGATTATGTACTGACCCTGCCATCCATTCCATTTATTATCGCCGGGCATGAAACTCATCATTTGAAGATACTGCGGGATCGATATAATATCATGGAGATATAATACCTGTAGGCAGGAGGCCGATTTATACACGTTCTGTATTGGACTGTGAGCGATGAGAGTTGAAGAAGGGGGCACGTCAACCGATATCAAAAGGCCGTAATTCTGACTTCTTTTTATGAAACACCCTGCATATTTCGGCTCCATTTTGATGTAAGATTAAAAGTAATTGTTATATTTGTGGCATGAATAAGTTCGTACCACACAACAAGACTCGGGCAATTTTTATTGTTTTGGTATTACTGAGTATGGTATGCACGCTGCATATTATGGTTCATTTGTACCAATCCGAGACGGTGGTCAACGATACGGTCGCAATATTTCAAATGGCCGATTCAGTCGGAATCAAGGA
>CBFGVZ010000146.1:0-9602 GCA_965652315.1 uncultured Saprospiraceae bacterium
TGTCTAATCCCGATAGGATATTAACTTTATAATTCCCGTGTAAACCAAAAATGCGATTTTCTGCTATATTTAGTATCTATAGTGGTTTTTCTGCAATAATTTGCCACCCTGATTGACAAGTCGGTGTAGAGGACGTGGGCCTGGATTCCTGGTATCCCTTCAGGAAATTGATCCCTTTGACATTTTTCCAGTTCAACCATCGAAACGAGATCCAATATAATAAGAATAAGTACGTAATGAATATAAATTCAGAAATCCTAACCTCACGTAAATTACCTTATCGTGATTTTGTCAAATGAGATATTTGAACCCACTTCGGGGTTCAATGTCTCTATAGGAACCCTTCCCGCCCTCTCCGACTTTAGTTGGAGGAGCCCTCGCCTGCCTGCCCGGAGGGCACTGCAGGCAGGGTTCACTCACCGTATGTCCACAGCTGGAGCTGGCCAGGGAAGTTCGCCTTCTGGGGACGTCGGAGCTCCAGCTCCGACAAAAATAATTTTTGATCTACAACGCTGGGATTTTGTAGTCCCAGAGCAGCATTTCCGCTAATCCTGGGACATCGGAGTTTTATTGAGCCCAGGTGGGACCTCCTGGGGACGTCGGAGCTCCAGCTCCGATATAGTCTGGAAAGTTGGGCACCGCGAGGTTGTTGTAATTTCAGCATTCCAGACCTCATGTAAATTACCTTTTCATGATCTTGAGAAAAGGGATATTTGAACCCACTTCGGGGTTCGGTACTCCAGACCTACTACCCCCGGCTGCACTTTGTTGGCCGGGGGTTACTCACTTTGAACCCCATCCGGGGTTCTGTCCGCTACAGTAATATGAATCTCAAGATCTAATCTTCTGTCTGCCAATTCATGAAAATTGCTTAAATTCTCAATTTCTCTGATAAAATTTCTACACCATTTGATACATTGCCTGCTCTTATGAAAACGCAAGTATCTCATCCGGCAACCAGTAGTCTGCCATCGACGACGGTTTACCCCATTCTGTTCGGAATCAGCATATCGCATCTACTCAATGATACGATCCAATCTCTGATCCCAGCGATCTATCCGATGCTGAAGGATTCCTTTACGCTCACCTTTACCCAGGTGGGGCTGATCACGCTGACTTTCCAGATGACCGCGAGCATCTTCCAGCCTTTTGTAGGCAGATACACGGATCGGCATCCGCAACCCTATTCCCTGGCCATCGGAATGGCATTCTCATTGGTTGGATTGTTAGCCATTTCTTTTGCCAATAGCTTTACTGCAGTGCTGGTTTCTGTGGCACTGATCGGAACCGGATCAGCAGTGTTTCATCCGGAGGCTTCCAAAATGGCCTGGCTGGCGTCCGGTGGAAAACGGGGAATGGCCCAGTCCATCTTCCAGGTGGGCGGGAACTTCGGCAGTGCGATCGGCCCGCTACTGGCCGCGCTGATCATCGTACGATATGGTCGGAATCACGTGGCTTATTTCGGTGTGCTGGCCTTGATTGCAATAGGTGTACTTGTCTATGTAGGCCGGTGGGCCAGTCAATTCCTGGATCAGTTGAAATCCCGGAAGACCAATTCCGTTCTCGAACCTTCACATCAGATTCCCCGGCGGACCGTAAATATTTCCATTTGTATTCTACTAATTCTGATATTCTCCAAGTATATATATCTCGCCAGCATCACCAGTTATTATACGTTTTATCTCATTGAAAAATTCAACGTCAGCATCCAGGCGTCGCAGCTTTATCTGTTCGCCTTTCTGGCTTCGGCTGCGGTGGGTACCTACATCGGAGGTCCGCTTGGGGATCGGTACGGCCGAAAGTACGTGATTTGGTTTTCCATCCTGGGGACGGCTCCTTTCAGTCTGGCGCTTCCCTATGCCAACCTGTTCTGGACGGTAGTATTCAGTATAATGGCCGGCCTGATCCTGTCTTCGGCATTTTCTGCGATCCTGGTGTACGCTCAGGAGCTTATGCCCGGTAAAATAGGACTGGTCTCCGGTTTGTTTTTTGGATTTGCTTTTGGCGTAGGAGGTGTGGGATCAGCGTTGCTGGGCGTATTGGCTGATATCCGGGACATTTATTTTGTGTATTTTCTGTGTTCTTTCCTTCCCCTGATTGGGCTGATCACCTGGAAACTCCCCAATCTCAGGCACACATAAACCTCATATTCGCAAGGTTGTAAAAAAAATTGGTTGCATCGAACGCGGTCTTTGCAACCAATTTACTACCAACTATGAAAACCTATTGTTTTTGGGTTTTAATAGTAAATGCCGGTGGTGGCTATTTTGTTCATTTTCAGGCGGTGAAAGTCACTTATGCATGTAGCGGCAAGATAATCGGTTTGATTTTTGGTGACGTAAATGGAAGTATATCTTTCATCAGATACTGGATAGTATTCAGTTGTTTCCAATTACCCTTCTTCCAATAGGTATATCTTGAAAAATCATTTTGTTGGATTCTAATATCTCTATCCTGACTTCCTGGTTTTCGAATAATTCACATGTACTAATGACTTTCTCAGACTTTGCTTTTATCACTCATGTGTTATTCCTTTTTGAAAAGCATTTAACAAAGTGAATGCATATTCAATTTCAGAGTCTAACTTTCTGGCCCACTCTCTGGCAATTGCCGATTTTTCAGCTTCTTGCAGATTGTTGTCCAATACATTCTGGATTCTTTTTGAAATAACCTCTGATTTTTGTAAATACATTCTGGATTGCCTGCCAAGTAGTTCGGCAGCAAAAATTTTTTGATCCTCTGTATCCTGGTCTAATATGTCAAAGTGCTTTTCCGCAATTTCATCCCATGCTATGAGAAAGTAATGTTCTATGATCCTTATAATATCAGATAGGTCATTTTGCCGTTCCTGCGGTCGGTCACTCCAGGCAATCAACTTCAATATTACCATTCCAGGCAGAGGTGGTATGTGGGCAATTTTATCTTCAATTTCCACTTGTTTTGCTTCCTCCATCACTTCACGGAATCCAAGTACATGTAAATCTATATGTCGATTTGTGAAATTAATCCTGTCAATTTCTTCAATTTCTCCGAAGGGTAGGATGTCAACGGCTAAATTGTATGCTTCTGAATAAAAAGTCCATGGTGCTGCCACCTTTTTAAAACCCTTTTTTTCCATTTCTGCAATAATGGACTCAAATTCACTTACGCTGGAAATCATTACTGCAAAATCAATATCCTTAGTTCCTCTGCCTGGTTTAATGCCTTCTTTAAGCAATTCAAGTTCTATGGCGTTTACACCAATCAGATAGTAGGGGATATTCAACTTCCTCATGACATCATCAATGCAGTCAAACGTTTCCCTGAAATATGGAATAGCTAATTCTTTATAGGTTTGGTTGGATGTACTCATTGTAAATTTTTTCAGCTGTCTCTATGTTTCGTTTTCCGCCGTTCCATATCAACTCGGCATATATTAGTATCGGATGAGCAATATCCCCTTTTTCTTGTTCCCAAAACATTTCCAGCACCTCCAATTCACCCTTTGAATCAGGTATTAATCCGTATTTTTTGATGAGGTCTTTCCGGTTTTCCTGCGTATAGATCAGAAGTTTCTCAGGCCGGAGATGATTAGTGAGCAAATCTGCTGCCGGTTCACCACCCCAAACTGTTTTATATGAGTCCAATGATATTTTCCTCCAGGAATCTTTAATGGTATAGCTTCCTTTGACCAACTTAGGACGTAAAATCGTTGCGTATCCTTCAATCCATTTTTCCAGTAGCTCTTTTCGATTTTCCCATAGGTGGGATTTTTTGTTTAATGGGATTAAATACCCCGTTTGTCTTAAGCCTTCGATTACCTGGGGAATGGTGCCGAGACTTACTCCGGTTTTTTTTGCCAGTTCTCTATGTGTTAGATCAATGGCGTCTTTATGTTGTAGTAGGTAAAACAAAACTTTCAAGCCTGTTTTGGTAAATGCCCGATTTCCTTTTGGGCGTGTAGGTTCTATAGGCTTTTGTTGATCCACTAAAACCAGGAAGTACTTATTTTTTAAAAAAAAATTACCGTTTGCCTCTAAATAAGAAATGCCTTTATCTTGTAGCTTTTTTTTGATATTTGGAAAAATGTGAAAAGCTACCAGCAAAAAATTTTCGTACCTATGAAAGTATTCTTCAATTTGATTTAATTGATGTGTTCTGAGATTCCGCTTTATCTCAACCTCACTGATATATTTATGTCCATATATAGTAATCTCTAACCTGCCGTCTAAAGATCCCTCATTATACCATGTTCCTTCTATTCCAGGTATTTGAGCCAGATTTTCTAAAGCGATATTTATGATGTCCGTTTCCAACATTTTATATTTTGTTCACAAATATACGATGTTCACGATACGTGAACAAATTTATTTTGTGAACAAAATATTTTAGTCACTCATCCCACACCACCCGATCCGTCAGTCCGCCAATAGCCGGTACATTACCCCCATTTCTGCTTTTCTCGGAATCAGGATATTCCAACCTCCTGATGTACTCACCGAGATTTGCACCGGTGGGTAGCGCAAAGTCCGTGTATTGATAGTCAAAACGGCGGGCATCATTCCAGGTTTCGGGGTGAAGGAACATCGCCAGGTATTTTTCATCCATAATTTGCTGGATGGTCAGTGAGCTGCCACTCAGATTCGGGTATTTCTGCTGTATATAAGACGTTATATCCCCTCCGGCCACTCCGACTTTTTCCATATTGGCCCGGATACCAGCTTCAAATGCTGCTGCAGCCCGTTCCATATTACCGGACCGGAAAGCCGCTTCCGATTCGATGAATTTTTGCTCTGCATAGGTAAACACCAGTAACGGAGCGTCTTCAGTCGAATAAAAACCAGTTGTCTCGAGGTACACCTCCTCCTGTACGGTACCATCTCCACGGCGTCCCTCGCCATTGGGTGTGCCCCGAAAAATGGTTTCACCGTTTTCCTCAAAAGGTTCGGTGATCAGTGATAGACGGGGGTCCACTACACCAAAAGCTACACCGTTCATCGCATCGATTACCTGTTCAGACAACCACCCATCCAGGAGGAGTGCATCATTATTCCTGGCAGCCTGCGCCCAGGGATTCCGCACATCAAAGGTGACCAACTGGGCATCATCCGAATTCCCATCCAGCGCATTGTCTACCGCAGCCAGAATTGCGGCCGGGTCATAATTTGGTTTTTTACTGAAATGATTCAGGTATCGGGCTTTTAATCCATGCGCCAGTTTGAGCCACTGATCCATATTGCCGCTGTAGATCAGATCCCGGTCCGAGGCCGGAACAGCGCTGTCCTCCCCTGAATTAATTAATTGGATGGCTTCATCGATCAGATTGAATACGGTGTTGTACACCTGATCCGCAGGGTCATAAGGGGGCTGGATAATTTCGCCTGTAAATGCTGAGGAATAAGGTACGCTTCCCCAGGAGTCCGCCGTCATAGCCAGATTCAATGCCATCATCAGTTTACCGATCGCTACATGGTTGACATTGTTGATTTCCTGTGAAAACCGGATCAGGTCATAGGCATCCGTCATCACGGCGTACAGATCCTCCCACCGTGAAGAGTAATCCACCGGTTCGTAGGTATCCGTCGGAGAAGCCTGATTGGACGAGGCAAAGTACTGCACGTAATAATTTGTGTAACTCGTAGCGATCCGGTACACATTAAATGCAGTCTGATAGGTTGTTCGCTGCACCAATCCATCCAGCGGAGCCTCTGTAGCCACATTCGGATTTTCGTTGATATCGAGGTATTCGTTGCACGACGTCCAGGTCAACAGGATAAAAATGATGGAAATCGGAAAGGTATATCGGTAGCTCAATTTCAGGATCATTTAAAAGGTTACGTTAATGGAAAAAGTAAAACTGCGGACGGACGGGTAGGTAAACCCACCAAACCCATCGTCTGCATTGCCGTTACCACGGTTCCCTTCCGGATCAAATCCCGTATAGGGCGTCTTCAGCCATAAATTATGCCCCACCGCCGAAAGCCGGACACCCGAAACAGGGATATTGGATATCACGGACTGCGGTAACCGGTAGCTCAGAGTCACATTTCTGAGCCGCACCCAATCCGCATTTTCGATAAAATTTTCCGTGATCCCCCGGTGAACATTCCGGTAAAACCCATCTCCGTAATCCACTCCGTCCGGGCCGATCCCCTGACCTTTATACACGGGTTTGGTATTGGGGCTTCCATCTGCAGTGACCCCTTCGAAAACCACGGTCTTGGTCCGGTCCTCTGTATATGGTGCAATACCAAAGGCGGACATGTAATTGGACATTTGGTTGTATTTCTGTACGCCCTGCCGGGTATCGAGCAATGCGGAAATTTCAAAATTCATAAATGAAAACCGGCTGGATAGTGACCCGAACCATTTGGGTTGTGTATTCCCCAGAATGAGCTGCGCCTGATTCCGAACCGGGAAGCCATCTTCACCGATCAGAATGGGCGCATCGAAATCCGGGGTAAGACCTTGCTCCGCATTGTACCGGGCGTAAGAGGTGCCGTATAAATTCCCATAAGCCTGACCGGGTATGAGCTTTAACGAAGCGGTCGAACTGGCATATCCAAAACTTTCGCCCAGTAATATTTCATCTACACCTTCGATGATCTCTACCACCTTATTGTTGTTGGAAGTGAAGTTGAGGTGGATATTCCACAAGGCATTTTCGGACAGTATGGGATTCAGGTCCAAACCAATCTCAATCCCCCTGTTCCGGATACTACCCGCATTGAGAATAAAGGAGGAGAATCCGGTAGCCAGGGAAGTGGGCACCGGTACGATCTGATCTTTACTCAAATGATCGTAATAAGTCAGTTCAAATCCCAGTTTTCCACCCACAGCCTCCAGATTCAGCCCGGCTTCAAAGGTCGTCGTTTTCTCGGGGGAAAGGTCGGAAGATCCTTTGGTATCACCCCGGGTGAAGGCGCCGATATCATCTGTTACATAGACGGTGCTGAGCCGGTACGGGTCGGTGTCTTTACCGATCGTTGCATAGGACAGGCGGATTTTACCGAAATCCAAAAATCCATTGAATGGTTCGAATTGCTCAGTAAATATATAGCTCAGACTGGCCGACGGATAAAAGAAAGAGCGGTTGGAAAACGGTAGTGTGGAGCTCCAGTCGTTCCGGCCGGTAACCGTCAGAAACCAGGTATCGTCATATTCCACCATCAGCTCTCCAAAAGCTCCTACGATACGTTTGTTGATCAGATTGCTGGAGGAAGAGAGTGTTTCGGGTTTTACATTGTTGAGGCTGAGCCAATCCCAGATCGCCAGTTCCGAACCACCGGTTGTCACCCGGTTGTAGGATTTATCCAGTAGATCATGGCCAATCAGGAAATTGGACTTCCACTGATCCGAAAATTCATGATTGAAACTGAGGATCAGATTGGAGTTAATGTCCCGGTTCCGGATCCGGGTCTCAGTAACAAAACCCAGTCCATTGTCTTCGTGCACATTTTCCCCTTCGATACCCGTAGGCCCAGGAGCCCGCAAATACCTGAAATCGGAATACTGATCAAGGCCGAGCTGATACCGGATGTTAAACCAGTCCGTCACATCGAACTGGATGTTAAAATGGCCGATATATCGATCGACGTCGTCCGTATATTTATTGGTTTTAGCCCCGTAAACCGGATTATTGCCTACTTTACCTTCGTTACGATAACCCTTCATTGTGCCATCCGGGAATTCATAGTCCATGACATCTACGGCCGGTGCCCAGTAGGTAAGGCTTTCATTATATCGATCCGCATTGACACGGTCGCCGCCGGAATTGATGTAATTGATTCCCGCTGTAATTCTGATGCGGTCAGTGGCCTGGATACTGCCATTGAACCGGGCAGATAAATTGCTATAATTGGAAAATGGGATAATGCCCGTATGATCCAGATTGGACAGGGATAGGCGGAAGGTGGACTTTTCATTTCCGCCGGACAAGCCCAACGTGTGCCGCCATTTTTGGCCCTGTTGGTACCCGTTTTTGTAATTGTTGAAAATTTGATCGGGATGGGATCGATTTTGTGCTTTGGCTTCTGCGATAGTTGACCCCCAGCTTGGCCAAAATGAATTAGGAAGATATTCCCCTTTCCAACCCTGTGTGAATTTATCCTGGGTTTCCGGGACTTTATTGATATTTTCAAAACCAAATGAGGAAGTCAGATCGACTTTCAGGCCTTCGCCGGTTCCTTTTTTCGTAGAAATAATCACGGCCCCGTTGGCGGCCCGGACGCCGTACAATGCTGTAGCCGCACCCCCTTTGAGAATACTCATAGACTCGATATCGTCGGGATTGAGATCGGCTACCCGGTTGGAATGTACCCGGGGTCCATTGCTGCCCACCGTATAGGTAGAATTGTCAATCGGTACACCATCCACCACGAATAAGGGTTGGTTATCAGCGTTGGGATCCAGGGAATTGATCCCTCTGATGATTATTCTGGCTGATTGCCCCGGCCCGCCGCCGCTACTGGTTATCTGCACTCCCGTCGCCTTGCCTTGCAGGGCGTTGAGCAGATTGTCGTCCACAGCTAATTCCAAATCCCTGCTTTCAATCACATCAATGGAATATCCCAGTGGTCTGTTGCGGCGGTTAAGCCCCAGCGCGGTCACCACAATCTCGTCGAGCTGGTTTCCTTCTGACATCACCACGTCGATGGTACTTTGACCTTCCACCATGATCTCCTGAGACTGGTAATCCACGTATGAAAATCTCAGGGTCTGACCTTCGGAAGCCATAATCGAATAATTCCCGTTGAAATCAGTTACAGCCCCTGTGGAAGACTCTACCACAAGCACATTGGCGGCGATCAGCGGCAGGCCGTCTTCATCTATTATCGTACCCTGAATTAGCCGGTTTTGGGCCATCAGAATTACCGGACCGGTCAATAGGAAAAAAGTGGTTAATTGAAGGATATACCTGACCATATAGCCAATATTTTTAGCAAGTAAAGATGGTTCAATTCAGTAAAACCCAATGCGGATTAGCAACTCTAATCTAACAATCTTCATGATATATTATAAAACTTCATTGCCAAAAAAGGATTGTGCTGCACCCGTGATATCCGGTGCATGGACCATTATGTTTGCCAGAGGGCAACTCAATGATAGGGCCTACAATCTCCTCTTCAATGCATTCATTTCATCTCTGAATTGTGCAGCGGTAATAAAGTCCAGGTCCTTTGCGGCTTTTTTCATATTGGATTCTGCTTCGGAGATGGCCTTTTCCAGTTGGTCACGATTCATATATTCCAGAATAGGATCAGCGGCAATGGTTTGATTTTCTTCAGGTCCGGCATAGGCCTTTTTGCCGCGGATATCGAGGATCGAATGCGCACTGAGGATTTCTTCCCGGCTTTTGGACACGGTTCGGGGAGTGATGCCATGCTCTTCGTTGTATCGCATCTGCTTTTCCCGACGCCGGTTCGTTTCATCGATCGTCTGCTGCATGGACCGGGTGATTTTATCAGCATAAAAAATAACCAGGCCATTGCTGTTCCGGGCTGCCCGCCCTGCTGTCTGGGTGAGCGACCGTTCATTGCGCAAAAAGCCTTCCTTGTCTGCATCGATTACCGCCACCAGCGACACTTCCGGTAGATCCAATCCCTCCCGGAGAAGATTCACCC
>CBFGVZ010000147.1:0-9562 GCA_965652315.1 uncultured Saprospiraceae bacterium
CTCTGGAAACGATCAAAATGGAATATTCCGCTCCGAAAGACTGGGATGTCGTATTCGAACCGGAAGAGGTGGAGCGGCTCGACCCAGGCAGTACTGTAAAGGTATTTGCGAACATTCATGCGGACAGGCACGCCATTGCCGGGGATTATGTAACCCGACTGGAAGCCAACACCCCGGAAGCTTCCAGCGAAGCCTCGTTCCGGGTTTCGGTCGAAACACCCCTGCTGTGGGGGTGGACCGGTATTTTTATTATCCTACTCGCCCTGGGTAGCGTGTATTATTTATTCCGGAAATACGGAAGAAGATAGTATGAACCGGGAAAGCGTCATCGAATTAACCGAACTGACCAAAAAATACCATGATCTCACCGCCGTAGATCATTTGAATCTGAATCTATATCAGGGGGAAGTTTTTGGATTACTAGGGCCAAATGGAGCCGGAAAATCAACCACCATACTGATGATTCTGGGCCTGACAGAACCAAGCTTCGGACAGGTCAGGGTGTTCGGTATCGATTCAACTCGAAATCCCATCGAAGTCAAAAAGAAAATAGGGTTCCTGCCCGACAATGTTGGATTTTACAATGACCGCAGCGGACTGGAAAACCTGATGTACACGGCTCAGCTCAATCAGATACCAGCCAACGAAGCCCGTACGCGTGCATACCAAATGCTACGTGATGTAGGACTGGAAGGCGTGGCACATAAAAAAGCCGGTGAATATTCCCGGGGTATGCGGCAGCGACTGGGGCTGGCGGATGTACTGATCAAAAAACCCCGCATTATTATTTTGGATGAACCTACGCTGGGCATAGATCCGGAAGGAGTCCGGGAATTCCTGCAACTAATTGTAACTCTGAGTAAAGAGCAGGGTATAACCGTTTTATTATCCTCCCATCATTTGCACCAGGTCCAGCAAGTATGCGATCGGGTGGGAATTTTCGTGGAAGGAAAGCTCCTGGCAGAAGGCGATATTCCATCGCTGTCCCAAAAACTTTTTAATGGGACATCAATGGTCATCGAAGCCGCCATATCCGCAGGGGATCAAAACGGGTTCGCTCCGAACGGTAACAATTCCGCAAGAGTGGAGCAACTCCGAAATGAATTACTCGAACTGCAGGAAGTGGATACAATCGAACTCGAAGATAACGTTTTGCGGATCGGCTGTACTGAAGATATCAGCCCGGTTATCGCACGAAAAACCATAGCTTCCGGCTGCGATTTGCATCGACTGACCCGAAAAGAATACGGCCTGGACGAATTGTACCACCGGTATTTTGAAGGAGGTAAAAAAGAGTATAACAATGGAAAATAGGTCACGTTCCATCCCTGATAAATTCAAATTACCTGAATGGTTCAATCAGTTTAGCAACCGAATTATTTCGAACACCCAACCATCAGATGCGACCCGGGTACCACATCCTTTTTGGGTCATTGTCAGCAAAGAAGTCTCGGATCATGTACGGAGCTGGCGCTTCAAGATATTGCTCTTCCTGATCCTGTTAACCTGCCTGGGATCACTTTACACTTCAATCAGCGCCATCAGCGGTGGTTCGGTGCCCCGCGAACTGGAATCTAATTTTTTCTTTCTTCAGTTGTTTACTCTTTCGGACGGATCTTTGCCCCCGTTTCATGTATTCATTGGATTCCTGGGGCCATTACTCGGCATCAGTCTGGGATTTGATGCGATCAATTCGGAAAAAAGCAAAGGCACGCTAAGCCGGATCATGTCTCAGCCGATCCATCGGGATTACCTGATCAATGCCAAATTCGTTGCCGCACTGATCATGATCAGTACTTTGTTTTTTGCTCTGGGTTTCCTGGTGATGGGTCTGGGGATGATCATCATTGGTATTCCCCCGACTGCTGCCGAATTCATCCGGATCATATTTTTCATTTTCCTCAGCATAATATACGTAGCCTTCTGGCTCAATCTTGCGATATTTTTCTCCGTGCGTTTCCGGCAGGCAGCCACATCGGCCCTAACGTGTATCGCGGTATGGCTATTCTTTACGGTGTTTTACCAGATTTTCCTCAGCCTGGCTTCCCGGGCCATAATGCCCGGTGAATCCGCCTCTCCCGAGCAGATATCCAATTATGAAAATCTTTTTTACAATCTGATCCGGATCCTGCCCAGCCAATTGTATACCGATGCCACCGCTACCATTCTTATGCCCTCCATCCGCAGTCTCGGCCCGTTGTCAATGGATCAGCTGTACGGTGCCATACCCAGTACTATTTCTCTGGGGCAAAGTCTGTTGATCGTATGGCCCCAGCTGACGGGTCTGATCGCGGCTACAATTGTGTGTTTTGCTCTGTCTTACCGGACCTTTATGCGGGAAGAGATCAGGTGATTTCTGATTGTGGGTGTGAGTGGTCGTTGAGATAAAGGGCAGTCTTTCAGGAATTGAAGGGTATTTTCAATTCTGTCGGTATAAAATAGCTGACGATTTCGAAAATTTGAAATAATTATCGCATATTATGCCCAAAATCAAACCATGGAGCATTCAGATGATCTCCAGGTAGAAATTCAGGATATTCTACCCTTCCTGATGGGGTATGAAATGTGAAAAATGAATCAATTAGCGCTTATATGAAATTATTATCTATACTAATGCCATTCACCGTACTTCTGGCCATTTTCGGTTGTAGTGCAAATTCCAGTGAGACTAAAACTACCTCCCTGGAAAATGAAGTCAGCTTTATCCACCATGAAGGAGATCAGACGATTGAGGTTCTGATCAATAACGAACCTTTTACCAATTTGCGATGGACCGATAACCTGACTAAACCGGTGCTTTATCCGATAATGACTTCGGGTGGAACCGCTATAACACGTGGATTCCCCATCGATCCGAAACCCGGTGAACGGGCTGACCATCCTCATCAGATTGGAAACTGGTTTACATATGGTAACGTCAACGGCAGTGATTTCTGGGGAAATGGTTCCAAAGGACTGGCTACCCGGAATGCGAATGGCGGAATCATAGACAAACTTAAGATCGAATCGATGTCCGGGGGAGAAGGCGAAGGCGTATTAACGACTTCGGCAATCTGGATCGACAGCAGCGGCCGGGAGATCCTGGATGAAAAAACGGAGTACCATTTCATAGCGGAAGATTCTGTTCGCATCATCGACCGGATCGTTACTCTGACCGCACGGGGTTCGGATGTAACGATGGACGATACCAAGGAAGGAATGTTTGGAATAAGGGTGGCACGCCAACTGGAATTGCCAGCTCAGGGTGAAATCACATTGTACAGTGCCAGAGGAGAACCGGAAAAAGTAAAAGCGCTGAACAATGAAACGATAACCGGCCAATATAAAAGCAGCAACGGCGATACGGGCATCGGAGTGTGGGGAACGCGGGCCCGGTGGATGGATCTATACGGATCAGTTGACGGAGAACTCATCTCGGTAGTGATATGTGATCATCCCGACAATATCAGCTATCCAACCTGGTGGCATGCCCGGGGATATGGACTGTTTGCAGCCAATCCACTCGGGGCCCGGGATTTCACAAAAGAAACCGAAACCGTGGATTTTACCATCCCGGCGGACGAATCCGCAACTTTTCGGTACCGGATCGCAATCAGCTCGGGCTTCCATTTGAACGATGACCAAATAAATGCCATTGCCGATCAATTTGCTGATCAATATTGAAGGTAGGAATCTCAAAGTGGGATGGTTGATAATTCTTAAAATGCACTCGATTACATCTAAAAAATATTACAACATTTGAAACTTAGGTTGATACAGTTTTATGCTTTTATAGGTTTGATTTGCCTGGGCTGCGGGAATGAAACTCAGTCAGATCGGCCACCTTTACAGCCCAATATACTTTTTATCGCGGTAGATGATCTACGCCCTCAGTTACATGCGTATGGGGAAGAATATATGGTCACCCCAAATATGGACCGACTGGCGGCTCAGGGTCGTTTGTTCAGGCACCATTACGTCACCGTACCCACCTGCGGACCTTCCCGCTATGCCATTTTAACCGGTCGATATCCCAGGACTACGGGTCAGATCAAAAACAGCGTTTTCGAAGAACTTACCGCGGATCAGCCGCCACAGGATCAGCCGGAGTCCATGATGGAAGCATTTCGACGGCAAGGATATTACACAGTAGGAATCGGTAAAATCAGCCACGCGCCGGATGGATTTGTGTACGGATACAGGGATTCGGTATCGACAATCCGGGAACTGCCCAACAGCTGGGATGAATTTCACTTTAACCCCGGAAAATGGGGCAATGGATGGAATGCCTTCTTTGGTTATGCCGATGGTGAAAACCGGCAAAGTATGAACAATCAGGTGAAGCCATATGAAGCGGGGCAGGTAGATGATAATGGGTATCCGGATGGTCTTACAGCGGACCTGGCTGTTGCAAAGTTGGCAAAGCTCAAGGAACGGTCCGATCCCTTTTTCCTGGCCGTGGGATTTTTCAAACCTCATTTGCCTTTTAATGCTCCACAGAAATATTGGGATTTGTATGAAGAAGATGAGCTCCCCCTCTCTCCCTGTCCCGATATGCCTGCCAATACCCACCGCGCCAGTTTTCATAACAGTGGGGAATTTGACAATTATGAGCAAGGGGACGAAAAAACCGATCTGGATCATCCGGTCAGTGACGCCTATGCCCGTAAACTCCGGCACGGATATTTTGCGGCTGTTAGTTATGTGGATACACAGGTAGGAAAAGTGCTGAAAGCGCTGGAAGAATCCGGACTCGATAACAATACAGTGGTCGTTCTCTGGGGAGACCATGGCTGGCATTTGGGCGATCAGCGGATTTGGGGCAAGCACACCTTATCGGAATACGCCCTTCGGAGTGCACTGATTATTAAAACACCCCAAATGGACCAACCGGGTCAAATGACAGATGCCATTGTGGAGTCCACCGACATTTATCCTACATTGCTTGATATTACGGGTCATGAAATTCCGGACTATCTGGAAGGACAATCATTGAGGCCGATCTTAGAGGATCCGACGGCGGTGGTAGATCAGATCTCTTACAGTTATTTCCGCCGGGGCATCACCATGCGCAATGACCGATACCGCATCACTAAATATTTCCGGGAGGAAGAACCCACGGTCGAATTGTACGACTACCGAAGTGACCCACATGAAACGCAGAATGTAGCCGCTAATCATCCGGATCTCGTAGATTCTTTACTGATCACCTGGAAAAGAGGTGATACCGGGTTGTACGGGGAATAAAAATCCAGTGGTCAAATGATTTTTAATGATTAAAACAAAAGAATTTATACGATGAAATTTGATTATTTACTGATCTGTTTTATACTGATTTGGAGCACACAGGGTGGGTTCTGTGTTCATTCGAATAAAGATAAACAAGCGATGGCGAGCGAAACCGACATCGTGCGTTACAGTGATTTTGGGGCCACAGGAGACGGGAAAACGGATGACATGGAAGCCATTGTAGCTGCTCACGCTTATGCCAATGAGCACGATTTACCCGTCAAAGCAGATGAAGGGGCTACGTATTACATCAGCGGCAAGGATCGGACCGCTATCATACGGACCGATACAGATTTTGGAACCGCCGCTTTTATCATCGATGACACCGATGTGGAGAATCGTCGTTCACCTATATTCAGGGTCGATTCTGAATTAGAGTCTTTTACGCCAAAAGGCATAACTACCCTGAAGCGCAACCAGAGGAAAATAGATGTAGCGCTGCCCGGGCCTTGCCTGATCACGGTCACCAATTCCAACGTCAAGCGCTATATCCGCTATGGACTCAATCAAAACAACGGATCTTCACAGACTGATATATTTGTGGTGGACAGAAAGGGTAATGTAGATATGAATTCTCCCATCATCTGGGATTTTGACCAGATCACGGAAATCACTGCTTTACCCATTGATGAAGACAGCTTGTTTATCCGGGGCGGACGGTTCACCACCATCGCCAACCAGGAAGAATCCAAATATAATTACTACAGCCGCAACATTTCGATCCGAAGATCCCATGTGATCGTAGATGGCCTTGAACATCATATCACAGGAGAAGGGGAACACGGTGCGCCTTATGGTGGCTTCCTCAGTATTGGCGACTGTTCCTATGTGACCGTGCGCAATACCCTGTTGACCGGTCATAAAACCTACCGCACGATCGGAGCCGCCGGGAAACCTGTATCAATGGGTTCCTACGATCTTTCGGTTAACCGTGCCTTGAATGTATCATTCGTTAATTGCCGTCAAACGAACGATATTGACGATCGCACTTACTGGGGCATCATTGGATCCAATTATAGTAAAAACCTGCTATACGATAATTGTGTGTTTTCCCGATTCGATGCCCATCAAGGAGTAGCCAATGCCACCATTCGAAATTCGACCCTCGGACACATGGGCATCAATGCCATTGGATTCGGCAAATTTACGGTGGAAAACAGCACGATTCGGGGGCGGACGCTGATTAATCTGCGATCGGATTACGGCAGCACCTGGGAAGGAGAATTCATAATCCGGGATTGTAAATTTGTTCCTGCCGGCGGTCGGGAATCCAGTGCTACATTGATTGGCGGATCAAATTCTGGTCAGCATGATTTTGGTTATACCTGTTATATGCCAGAACGCATCACCATAGAGAATTTATATATCGACGACTCCAATCATCCGGAAGACTACCAGGGGCCCGCCATTTTCTCCAATTTCAACCGGGAGCGAACGGACGATTCCTACCAGGAAAAATATCCGTATATACTCACCAAAAAAGTAATCCTCCGGAATGTTACCACTGCGAGTGGCAAAGACCTGAGGATAAGTGACAATCCCTTTATGTTCAGAAATGTGAAAACTAAATGGATTAACGAGTGACGATCTACGAATTACGATTGGGTTTGATCCGATAAATGAGTAGTCGCAATCAACTCAATCGTCAATCTAAAATCGGACATCGTAAATGGATTCACTTTACTATTTCATTTTTCACCCGGATCATATCCTCCAGAATGCTCTGGTATTGATTGGCTACACAACTTGATTGCTCAGGGTGATTAAACGCATAATCGATCAATGGAATCTCGGAAAGATCCAATCCCACAACCTGCATCATACGATTCCGTACATCTGCCAGAACCTCTGTATTACTTTCATAGGTTTTGCCCCTGAAGTAATCAGCCGTTTTGGAATGATGGGTAGCGGCCACGCTATAATCCAGGGAGGCGCCACCAAATTCATCAATGGTCACCTCATAGTCGTGCGATTCGTATGAAGGATCCATTTTCTTCAACTGAGCCTGGATGTGGTTGAGTGTAAACTGCATTTGTTCGATCGTCCTGGCCATATCATTGTGATTGATCCCTACCGCGGTGTTGATCAAATGCATAAAACCGTCTGCAGGGCTTTCTTCCCAGGCAATTCCGACGATGCGCTGATAATCCTTTGCCAGCATATCGCTGGGGTGGACCGCAATTGCAATGCCATCACCGGATCCCGAAGGCAGAATATAATCGCCGATCCGGACCGCACCCATTACTTTCACAGGAACCTGACCCATAAATGCTACCTTTTCGGAAAGTCGTTCTTCCTCCGCATTTTCGGGCATATTCCCCAATAGGAGTGGAGAAGTGGACACCACCATAAATCGATCCGCATGCGTAAATTCCCGGGAGATCCGGCCACCGATCACACCGACCACATCTCCGGGTTGTATCAATTCATCCGGATTAGCCCGCTTTAGCCATTCGGCGTAGTCACCCGCACCGGATTCATAAGCCACACCTACATTAATATCGGAATAGGAGCCGTAGATCACCAGCCCCAGTATATCCGTGAGCAGATCAACACCTTTGGAATAAATATCTTCCGGGTCCAGTACGCTGCCAAAGGAAGAGAAGAAGGTGATGGCTGATTTGAGTGTTCCTATACCCGCCAGTAAAATATCAAGCGTGTAATTGGAAAAGATCTGAGATTCAAAATTAGTTGGATCATCCGGGTATAATTGGGAATCCATCAACGCTGCCCTCATTATCGACCAGGATGCCTGTGCCGGACTCACCGTTTCCAGAAAACATGCGGCATCTCCACTTTTGCCAGCAGCACTGTAATTTTCGAAAAGACTGCCAAAAGTAGCCTGGAGCTGGGTGCCTTCAAGTGGATTGGAAAATGAAGGTGCATTGAAAGATATTTCTGGTAGCATGCCACCGCTCAGTGTTGGAAATGATCCCGGATCCAGTTCTGGTAATTTACCCTTATTAAAACTCGGACCTGAAAAATTGATGCTGGGGAGCTTCCCTGGATCAAGTGACGGCAGACTACCGCCGCTCAGTTCCGGCAGCGATCCGGTACTGAAACTAATAGTACTGGCTAGTTCATTGCCGAAGTTTACAAATGGATCGGATAGGTTGATACCAAATTCCGCCAGACCGTTACCTATTACAGCCGGATTTTTGAAAACACTTATAAGCATGCCCAGCAAACCGGTTGGGTCCAGGTCCGCACGCCCCATACCTTCTATCCGTCCTTTCTGTTCCCCATCCCTCCAAAATGATATATAATTATTCCCCCGATGGGAGGTGAAGCAATTGTCAGTGGCTGGTACAAGATCGATGGCGAGACCCTGCTTGCTCCCTTTGATCAGAACCGGATAGCTGGTTTGCTCGGTTTGTGGCCCGTCCACTTCGATATCCAATACGACCGGGCCATTGACTTTCAGGGAGTCTGCTATGGTCGTCTTACCAGTGACGCTTAGATTCTGTGTGATACTCGCATTTCCAGCCGCATTCAGATCACCCAGCAGGTTAATCGTTCCACCCACCTGCAGATCCTGTGCGATACTAGAACTTGAATCTACATTCAGATGGCTTTTCAAATCCGTATTCCCGATCACCGTGAGACCCCCTCCGATGACCACGCTGGAATCGACAGCCAGCGGGGTGGTAATATTCATGCTACCAATTTCTGTAATCCGCATCCGCTCTATCCCATTGGTTATAAAAACTATAGGAGTTTCGTCAAGGGTTCCCATTTTGGGTGGATTTGCATACTTATAAGCTTTATAATTACCAGTGAGCGACCAATAAGGTGATATTTTCAAAAAAGCATCTCCGAAACCAAGGCTCTGAACCTGGTTGTCAATCAGGGTTCCGGCTGTCCGCGCATACTGGGCGTAAGGTACCGAATACAGTTGATTCGTAGTGACTATGTCAAATTGTTGAGAACCCTGGAGCCTGAAAGAAGTCCTGACCCATATATTCTGGTCCTCCCAGGGTATGGAGATGAATGCCCCTTTCACTGCTTCACCCTGACCAATAGTCAGATTGATCAGACCAAATTCATTGGTTCGGACTTCATGGATTTCTTCGTAGTACACCTGTGATATGCCTTCCATGGTTACCATCTCGATCCGGGCGGTAATGGGTTCATCCGCGATAATCTTTCCATCGGCATCCCGCACAACTGCCTGGTATCGCATTCCCATGGACAACTGCTGTGCACTGAGAAACAATGACATCAATGCAAAAGTGAAGGAGAGTAAAAGGGTTTTCATGGTCTGTTTTTTGAAGTTTTTTCAATCTATATCTTT
>CBFGVZ010000148.1:0-9529 GCA_965652315.1 uncultured Saprospiraceae bacterium
GAAGGAATCCGTGTCAATGCGGTGGCTCCAGGTCCGATCTGGACACCGTTGATTCCTGCTACTTTTGACGACGTTACAAAGTTTGGGCAGGATAGCCCTATGGGGCGTGCGGGGCAACCCTCGGAAGTAGCTCCCACCTATGTTTTTCTGGCCTGTGAAGATAGTAGTTATATCACTGGTCAGACCATACATGTAAACGGTGGTGAAATGGTCGGCGGATAGAAATAGAAGGATATTCGGTTAAAAATCCAGTTGAAAATCAATACCCTGCGCCAATGGTACCTCGTCGCCGTAATTGATCGTAATGGTCTGTCTTCTCATATAGGCTTTCCAGGCATCGGAACCACTTTCACGACCTCCCCCGGTTTCCTTTTCTCCTCCGAAAGCACCCCCTATCTCGGCTCCACTCGTACCCAGATTGACATTGGCAATACCACAGTCAGATCCCTCATGTGATATAAATAATTCTGATTCCAGCACATTTTGGGTCAGAATGGCACTGGACAATCCCTGCGATACTTCATTTTGAATCCGGATAGCTTCTTCAATGGACTCATATTTCATCACATACAATATGGGAGCAAATGTTTCCTGTTTCACCACTTCAAGACCGGGTGACACGGCAGCAATAGCTGGTCGAACATAACAGCCATTTTCCAGTTCAGGAGTGATATGTGTACCACCGGGAACCAACATTTTTCCGCCCTCCTCAGTGATTTTGTCGAGCGTGGAAAAGTAAGCAGAGACGGCATCCTGATCGATCAATGGCCCCATATGCACCTCATCATCCAGGGGGTTGCCGATCCGGATCTGTGAATAGGCCTTGATGAGTCGGGATATAAAGTCATCATATATCGATGCATGTACGATTAGTCGTCTGGTGCTGGTGCATCGCTGTCCGGCCGTTCCAATAGCACCGAAAACCGCCGAGGTCAGCGCTACGTTGAGATCGGCAGTAGGTGTGATGATCATGGCATTATTTCCACTGAGCTCCAGTAATACTTTTCCCAATCGTTTACCCACTTGTGCGGCCACACTCCGTCCCATAGGTACGCTACCCGTAGCAGAAAGCAGTGCTATCCGCCGATCTTTTGCAAGCCATTGTCCGGCTTCTTTCCCCCCACTTACGATTCCCGATATGGTATAATCAATTTGATTGGCCTGAAGTACACCATCCAGCAACCTCTGACATGCAATCGCACACAGAGTGGTTTTCTCGGAGGGTTTCCACAGACATACGTTACCGCATACCAGCGCTATCATGGCATTCCACGACCAGACTGCAACGGGAAAATTAAAGGCTGTGATGATGCCCGTCACACCCAGAGGATGCCACCGTTCGAGCATATGATGTTTCGGGCGTTCAGAGGCGATGGTCTTTCCAAATAACTGGCGTGACAAACCCACAGCGAGATCACAGATATCTATCATTTCCTGTACTTCACCTTTTCCTTCCCGCAGGCTTTTCCCCATTTCCACCGAAACCAACCGACCGAGCTCCTCTTTATTTTTTCTCAGTTGCAGGCCGTATTGACGGATTATTTCCCCTCGCCGGGGAGCCGGAACGTTTCGCCACTGGAGAAATCCTTTTTCCAGCACACCCACCAGTTGATCGTATTCCTCAGGAGTCGATGACACCACTTCGCCGAGAATTGAGCCGTCGATAGGCGATACCGACGTAAATAGTTTTCCATGAATGTTAGAAATGAATTCAGGCATCGTACCCGGGTTTGAAGCGGTGATGCCAAGTTTTTCAAGGAATGGGTATTTCATAATAATCAGTTTGGTGTGGTTGTCTAAATCTCCACAGGTTTACCAAATTTCCTTTATTGCACTGTATCAGGAATTCTGGTGATCTCATGTTCCGGAAAAAATGTGCCATAATGGTTGACCACGATGTTACCAGTCATAAATTTGTCCAGTGGATACCGGCTTTGTGTCAGCAGACCGGAATATTGGTTACTCAGGAGTAAAACCGCGGTTTGGGCCAGGCTGGCAGCAGTGGTCCGCTGGATAGCTGTCAGGTGGACTGCCCCGATCCGGGTGGGCAATATTTCTCTGAAATAAATTTTTTCCTTCCGTCGCATATCCGGACCTATACCACTAATAGAACAATATATTAGAACACGATCCTGATCCTGGAGTGGGATGTCTTCGAGCATTTTCTCCAGAAGGGATTCCTTAGTCAATGCAGCGCCCAGATCTTTTTTCAGGCCGATAATGTAGTCAAAATGTCCAGGATATCGAAGGGTTTTGTAATTGAGGTTCCGGATTTTCCCTTCGTAGTATGCAGGCAGATCTGCTGCCCCGCCTGAAGTGAGGTCCGCCTCATACATCCTGCCATTGATGATGATATGTTCCCGTTCCGTCAACGATGATTTACGGGTCAAATGGGATGCTTCTATGACCTCGCTCTCATTCAGATATTCCGTACTGACACCCATCGGACTCCATACAAAAGCGTAATAGGCCGGTGAAGCAGCAAACTGACTAAGCGAGCCTACCCGCATCTGGATCCGGTCCACCGGAAATGTGGGATGGTCCCTGGAAAAAATCTGTTCGGATTTCAAGGCCAACAGATTTATAAATCCGGGAGCCAGACCCGTTTGCAGGGCGAATCCGGTCCTGGCATTCCGTGCCAGTTCATATATCTTCCGGGTGGCCGGCACATGCTCAGTCAAATTGGCGTAGTGCATGTTATTTCGTAGCGCTACAGTTGCAAAACCGGGTGCGAATTTTCCGGGTGTGCAATCCAACAAAACATCTCCGTCCGGATTCCAGTCCTCTGGGTTGCCTGTCGGAATAGAGGACATGGTCATTTTCCCCCGGAAGGACAGACCCTGTTGGACCCAGGCTATAGCTTCATCGCACTGTGCAGCATGAACATCTGCAAAAACCAGCTCAAGGTCTTCTCCGAAATGTTGGAGTAACAACAAGCCACAAGCCCGTCCGATTCCTCCTGCACCGGCAATTATGATCTTTTTGGTCATAATAGATTGTATTAGTCATATTTCTATTTCTTCTATTTCTTTGGGAATCACAGGCCCTAACACTTCGTGCCCGGTATCCGTAACCAGCACGTTATCTTCTATCCGGATTCCACCAAAATCCATCCACGAACTCAATTGATCATACTCGATAAAATCACTGAATTTTCGCTCTTTTTTCCAGATTTCTATTAGTTGGGGTATGAAATACAGACCCGGTTCCACTGTGATTACGAATTTTTCTTCCAGAATCCGACCCAGCCTGAGGTTGGAGGTGCCAAACTGGTCAGATCTTTGAGTAACCTTATTATATCCCACGTACGTTTCACCAAGCCCCTCCATATCATGAACATCGAGGCCCAGCATATGGCCCAGTCCATGTGGGAAAAATAAAGCATGCGCACCTTCCGCCACGATTTCTTCCGGATCCCCTTTCATCAGTCCGAGGTCGATCAGGCCCTCCGTCATATCACGGGCTGCATACAAATGTATATCCTTGAACTGGACTCCTGGTCGAATCCGGTCGATTGAATTTTTCAAACACTTCAGTACGATCTCATAAATGGATCGTTGTTGCGTGTTAAATTGGCGGTTGACCGGAAAAGTCCTTGTGATGTCACTGGCATAGTGCATGGCATTTTCGGCACCCATATCGCAGAGCAACATCTGACCCGGACGAAGCTGATTCCGGTAGGTATTGATATGAAGGGTCTGACCCTGGACCGTCAAAATGGCATTATATGCCAATCTACCGCCGTCACGCAAGACAGATTCAATAGCTTTGGCATAGATTTCCTGTTCGGATCTTCCAGCCATGCATTCTTTCAATACAATCTGATGGAGTCGGGCAGTGATTTCCAAAGCGTTTTCGATTTCGACAATCTCGCGATCTTCCTTGACCGATCTTTGGCCTACGATCACCCGGATCAGATCTTCTGAAGGTTCATGTTCAATTCCCGCCACTTCACGGATCAGCTCCCGTTGATACCCGTGATAAGGGGGGAGGGTATGAATTTTCCGACCACTCAAAACCGCCTTTTTGAGCATGCCCGCCAGATCATCTGTGGACAGTGTTTCCGCAATTCCGCTCGCTTCTGCATAGTCGGCCATGTCGGGTAAATTGCCAATCCAGATTGTTTCGTCCACCGTCAGGTCATCACCCACCAGATACTCCTGATCCGCTTCCACGTCGATAATCAGATGCATATTGGGCACATCGACCCCGGTGTAATACAACATATTACTATCCTGACGGAATGGAAAGGGGTTGCCGGGATAGTTCATTCCTACTTCCCGATTTCCCTGAATCCAGATGACCCCACTTTCGATGCGGTGCTTCAGAATTCGTCTGCGATTTTGATAAACTGAGTTTACAAACATAATTTTTTATAGGTTTTATTTCAATTCATCAAGGTAGGGACTTCCGATGGAAAAAATCACCGATTCCATAGAAAAATCCATACATGTTTTATCGATACTGTGCGGGATCATCTGTATTCAATTCTGATTGATGGTCAAACTTGAGTTCCAGGGTCAAAATAACTAATAATGTGCTAATTTGTGTCAATAAAATGCTGAAAATATATGAAATAAGGACGTATTTATCGCATCATGGCGTTTTTAGTGTCATATTCCTGGTATGATTAGTTTGCAGATATTTGGTATATTTAAGACATCAAAATCAGATCATATGGTCAACCGAAGAAATTTTATTAAATCGACCGCTCTGGCGACAGCGGGCGCGCCGTGGCTACTTTCCGATTTTAATATTCACCACCGAAGAAGACAGGAGGGTAAAATGGGAATAGCACTCCTGGGACTTGGAGGCTATGCAAGTGGCCAGTTGGCCCCTGCCCTTCAGGTGACGAAGCATTGTTACCTGGCCGGTATAGTTACAGGTTCGCCCTCTAAAATTCCGGAATGGCAGGAGCAGTATGAAATCCCCGATTCCAATGTTTACAATTATGAAAACTTCGATGACATCGCTTCCAACGATGCCATAGACATAGTTTACGTTGTAACACCCAATGCTCTTCATATGCCTTTCGTAATTCGGGCAGCCGAAGCTGGTAAACATGTTATCTGTGAAAAACCAATGGAAATTTCTTCAGACCGATGCCGGAAGATGATCAGCGCCTGCGAACAGAACAATCGAAGACTGCAAATTGGTTACCGGCTCCGTTACGAGTCCCATCACAGGCAACTGATGGAATATGCGCGAAACGAAACCTTCGGAAGCGTCAAAGTGATCGATACTAATTTTTCATTTTACGGCGTCAATGGTAGTAACTGGCGGTTTACCGACGCCTCGTTGTCTGGAGGGGGGCCCTTAATGGATATCGGGATTTACAGTCTGGAAGTCAGTCGATACGCTTCTGACCGGGAACCGATATCAGTGACGGCCCAGTCCTTTAAAACCATTCCGGAAAAACTACCCGGTATGGAGGAGAGTATCTTTTGGCAAATGGAATTCCCTGATGGCATCATCACCAATGGGGGCAGTAGTTATGTCGCCCGCAGCAACTACGTTCATATTTCTACGGAAAAAGGATGGTACCGGATTGATCCTGCATTTTCTTACGGAGGGCTGAAAGGAGTAGTTAACGGCGAGTCGATGAATATCCCCAATCACAATCAACAAGCTGCACAAATGGATGCCTTTGTGCAGAATATCCGAAATGAAACCCCAGTCATTGGGTCGGGGGAAGAAGGTTTACAGGATATGATTTATATCGAAGGAATTTATGAAGCAGCTCGGTCGGGCCAGAAAATCAGGTTTTAGGGCAGGAAAAGGTGTGGGATAGCCAGAGAGCTGAAAGTTGACGTTAGCTCAGTGCACTGTTTGCCGTTGTCTCTGCGCTTCGTACAGCATCATTCCTGTAGCTACGGCGGCGTTGAGAGAATCGGTCTGTCCGTATTGGGGGATCACGAACAATTCATCAGCCATTTCTTTTATTTCGGTAGAAATACCAGTATCCTCTGAGCCTACAACCAGACAAACGGGGCCGGTCAGGTCTGTTTGTGTAATAGTTTTGGGACCTTCCAGCGACGAGGCCAGAATTCTGATTCCTGAATTTCGAAGTAGTTCAAATGTTTGTTTTACGTGTGTAGTGCGACAGAGTGACAAATGAAAAACAGCACCTGCTGATATTTTGACCACCTGATCGTTGACCGGAGCCATTTTATCGGCAGGAATTAAGATTGCATGTACGCCCATTACTTCAGCAGAACGGATGATGGATCCCAGGTTTCCTACATCCTGGATCCGATCCAGATACAACAGGAATGGCATTTCGCCTTGTCCAAAAATAAAATCGATGATATGTTCAGGGGCCACAAATCGGATCGGTGAAGTGTATGCGATGACGCCCTGGTGGTTAGCCCGGGATTTCTTATTCAGAATTTCCCGGCTCACTCTTTTGAGCGGTACGGCCTGTTCTCTGGCTAAATGACGAATCCGGATTTCTTCATTTCCTCTGAGACTACGATCAATCCAAATACTCGAAACCGGCATTTGATTCTGAAGGGCATCGATAACGGGTTTCCTGCCAATGATGATCTCTGGAGTCGATTCGTCCATTTATTCCTCTTCTGAATAGAGCGACGAATGACTTGAATCGACAGCGGCGCGGACGATGGAAGCCATTTCCACCGATGGAGCGAAGGCTGACGGACCAGTCGGTTTTTCCGAAATTTGAGCGGCTGCAGCCTGTACTTTGGGATCGTGCTCCAGTTTTGCCTGCTTTTCCTGGATCTCTTTGGCGATCCGCTCCTTCACTTTTTGCTCTTCCTCTTCCCGTCTGGCTTTTTCTTTCAGCGATGATAGTCTGCTCGTGAGCTGTTTTTCGGTTTTAAACATATCCTCCAATTTGATCTCTTTGGAGTGAATTCGTTCTTCCAGCATGGACAATTTAGCCTGTCGGATCTGTGCCTCCAGTTGTCCATCGGCTTGAGCAATTTTATCCTTTTGAAATTTGAGTTCCTTCTGGTCTTTGCTGATCGATTTTTTCATTCGGGCAATGGCTGCCTTGAGTCCATCCACCCGGTTAGTGGTTTTGACCAGTGGATCATTCTCCGAATTGGATTTTCCGTATTTCCTGGCTTTGATTTCCTTAAAAAGACCATCGAGCTGGTCCCATACAGCTGAATGGTCCTGTCGGGTAAACCGATAGTTCTTGAATTCCTTTTGGATTTTTTTGAGGTCATCGAAAAGATGGCGGAGTGATTTGCCTTCCTTCATTCGTTCTTTTATGGCTTCGAGCTGGTTCATAAACTTAGCTTTATGGATAGCAGAAGCCTCCACAAAATCTTTTTCTGACCGGGATCGAAGCGTCTTGAGCGATGAAAAAATGGCATTGGTTCTGCGTTTCAGGTCATTTCCGTGACGCTTGGCCAGGTTTCGTTCCCTGATCTGTTTCTGTACCTTCGACCAGAATCCTTTCATGTTATTCCAAAGAGTCTGATCGTATTCCTCCATTTGGGCGACCTTTTGTTCGAACTCTTCCAGTTCATCACTATAGGTATTCTTGAGCCTTTTGGACAACACGAAAAAGTTCCATTCAGCCTGCGCCATTTTTAGCAGATCGTCCCGGTCCACCTTGATTTCTCTGGGTAAAAGGTCCTGTGTCAGACTCAGCTCCCGGGAAAACTGTTTGAGAACTTCAGGAAATACAATATCTCCGCCATTGTTTCTCCATTCATTCCGGACCAGGTTGTCAAATTCTTCTGTGACTTGTTCTGCCTCTATAACCTGCACATCGTACATCCCTGAATCTTCATTGAGATCAATCGTGATCAATACTTTCCGGGAGTCATTTTCTTTGCCCCAAAATACCAGTCTGTCCTTCATAGCTCGTTGCTTTTAATCGCTGAACTCCCCGATAAGGGAAGTCCATGTTCATTCATAATACCAGAAAATACCGGAGTGCTTTTATCTACCGGATATTTGAACCAGATCACTATTAAATGCCGGGCTAGCTTTTTACTTTCCATTGGATGGAGGAAAGTACATAAAATTATGCAGGAACCATAACATTTTTCGCTAAATATTGGACGATTTGTACAGCATTGGTTGCTGCACCCTTGCGAAGGTTATCAGCCACGACCCAAAGATTCAAACCGTTTTCGATGGAATCATCCCTTCGGATACGCCCAACAAACACCTCATTGCGTCCCTTCGCCATCAGGGGCATGGGATATTCACCCTGGGCTGGATTGTCCAGTACGACGATGCCTTCCGTATTCTCAAGTGTGGTTACAATATCCTTGATTTCAAAGGGTTGATCGAATTCTATGTTAACAGATTCGGAATGACCACCGTGTACCGGTACCCGGATGGCTGTTGCTGTGATGCGGATGGAATCATCGTTGAGAATTTTCCGCGTTTCATGAACCAGCTTCATCTCTTCCCTGGTGTAGTCATTTTCCAGGAACACGTCACAGTGGGGCAGACAATTGTCAAAAATGGGATGACCATACGCCGGTGATTCTACTTTGCGTCCTTCCTTCTCGCTTTCGTATTGTTCCACTGCTTTCACCCCTGTGCCTGTAATGGATTGGTAGGTGGAAATAACCAGTCTTTTGACTTTGAATCGTTTATGCAATTGTGAAATAGCCAAAACCATCTGGATAGTGGAGCAATTAGGGTTGGCGATAATGCGGTCATTGGCCGTTAGCTGGTCGGCATTGATTTCAGGTACGATCAGTTTTTTGTCAGGGTCCATCCGCCATGCTGAAGAATTATCCACCACAAACGTTCCAACTTCAGCAAATCGCGGAGCCCAGGTCAGAGAGGTTGCACCACCTGCTGAAAAAATCGCAACATCCGGACGCTTGCTGACGGCTTCTTCAAGGCCGATTACCGTATGTTCTTTCCCCTTGATAATGACTGTTTTACCAATGGAACGTTCCGATGCTACCGGAAGCAATTCATCATAAGCCAAATCAAATTCTTCGATAACACGGCACATTTCCCGTCCGACCAATCCGGTCACTCCAACAATTGCTAATTTCATTTTAATTCCAATTATTTTTGTGTTATATTATGGCGGTCAAAGATACGACTTTTTCACACATAGCTGAGTGATATGACCAAATATTATTTTCTGGTCGCCTTTATATTTTGCACCTGGTTCGGTCATTGTCAGGACTGTACAACGGTAAACTTATTGGATAGCCCCGACCGTTGGTCAGGATCAGGGGAACGGTTTCGCATCACTTCCGCCGGATGGGAATTGCAGGATTCCATAGCACGTGAAAGTACCATTACCTATCGTTTTGATTCCCTGGTAACCGCTATACGAACCGGCTTTTCGCTTCTCTTTCCACCCTCTGCTGCTAATCAGTTGGAATTATCGCTCGGTTTGGAAAATGCCGATATGACTACCACCGGGCGGCTTGTGTTTCGTGTCGGTCAGTCAGGTGATCGGGATGGTGTACAATTCATGTTGGAGGTCGGAACTGAAATGACAGAGGTGGAATCCATTTGGGAGGGTGTATATGGAAATGGGGTCGTTCAGGCCTCCTGGCTCATCGAGATCCGA
>CBFGVZ010000149.1:0-9468 GCA_965652315.1 uncultured Saprospiraceae bacterium
TTCTTGTTTTATTTTACCTTTAGTTCTCAGCTTCTTTCTCTACATATGCTACAGCCTGGCCTACGGTTTGGATATTTTCAGCTTCTTCGTCCGGAATTGAAATGTCAAATTCTTTCTCAAATTCCATGATGAGTTCGACAGTATCCAGCGAGTCAGCGCCCAAATCATTGGTAAAGCTGGCCTCCTCCGTGACTTCAGATTCGTCCACCCCTAACTTGTCAACAATGATCTTTTTAACTTTTTCAGCTACAGATGACATAATTGTATAAAATTTAATGAATTAATGGAGCGCAAAATAAGAGATAAAAAACAGGATGACCAACTTTTTAGGGCTCAAATTGCACTATTACAACCGAAAGGTAGCCATTTTTAGTTCAGAAATAGCCATTTTTTGCGTTTTTCGTCGAAAGCATGTAGGAATCCTGTAGTAGCATTATTCCTATCCATTTATAATTTTCATACTTTTGTCGTTTGTAACACACTCTGCAAATCAGCGGTAACGCCAAAAGTAATTTCCATTTCCGGACTGATGCAGGAATTTACGGGTTTCTGATACCCACCAAAACATGAAAATGACTTTATGAAATCGACCTTTCAAAAAACCAAAATAGTAGCTACTGTTGGCCCAGCCATAGACAATTATGACACACTCAAACAACTAATCCTATCCGGTGTAAATGTCTTCCGCCTCAATTTCTCACATGGAAAACATGACAACCTGGCCCGCGTCATCGATATTATTCATCAACTCAACGAAGAATTAGGTACCTATGTAAGCATCCTGGCTGATCTGCAGGGACCGAAGATTCGAATCGGTCGTTTCACCAATGACCATATTAATATCAAGCCCGGAAAAACAATTGAATTCACCACGGAAGACGTACCGGGAACTGAAAATCAGGTCTCGATCAATTACGATCTATTTCCGCAGGATGTGAAACCAGGGGAACGGATATTGTGTGACGATGGGAAGGTGGTCTTCCGCGTGTTGGAAACCAACAAAAAAGACAAGGTGAAACTGGAAGTGGTGCACGGACACCGGCTGAGCAGTAAAAAGGGAGTCAACCTTCCGGATACCGTGACTACGTTACCTGCATTGACCGAAAAAGATGAACAGGATCTAGAATTTATCCTGAGTCAGAAAGTCCATTGGATTGCACTGTCCTTTGTGCGGAAAGCCAGCGACGTCGAGCTCCTGAAGGCCAGAATCAAGGCAGCCAATCACACCGCACTGGTCGTATCCAAAATCGAAAAACCGGAAGCGGTGGAAGTCATCGATGATATCATCGACAGCTCAGATGCCATCATGGTTGCCCGGGGTGACCTTGGAATCGAAGTCCCCATTGAAAAACTTCCCCGGATTCAGAAGAGTATCATCAATAAGTGCATCGCCAAATCAAAACCAGTGATCGTAGCTACACAAATGATGGATAGTATGATTGTCAATCCTTCCCCGACCCGCGCCGAAGTCACGGATGTCGCCAATGCGGTTTATGACGGGGCCGATGCCCTCATGCTGAGCGGGGAAACCAGTGTGGGGAGTTATCCGGTGGAAACAATCCAGATTATGACCCGAATCATTGAGGAATCCGAAAACAATCTGGTCATGGAAGGCAGAAGGCCCCAGGCCGTACAAGGTTCTTCCACTTATTATTCCGATGTGGTCTGTTACACAGCCGGCAGGATGTCTGAAACGGTTCGGGCGGATGGCATCGTGGGAATCACCTCATCGGGATATACAGCCTTCCGTATGAGTAGTTACCGACCGGCTTGCCCGATATTCATCTTTTCTGCCCATGACCATATGCTCTGCACCCTGAGTCTGGTCAGGGGGGTTAAGTGTTTTAAATATGAAAAATTCACGACGACCGATGGCACGATAGATGATGTGGTCGAAATCCTGAAGCAAACTGGCTGGGTGTCCACTGGCGATGTGATAATAAACACCGGGGCTATGCCGTTGAACAAGAGGTTGCGAACGAACTTTTGCAAGATCACGATGGTTGAATAAAGTAAAGAATTGTGTGAACCAGATTCTTAAAAAACATATCCTGTTGATCCTGTTACTGTCGATTGTCCTTTCTCCCGGGATTGGTCAGGCATTTTTATTGCCGGCTGAAGGTAATGATATTGGCAGGCAAACCCGGTTTATCGAAGCGCAAAGTGAATTGATCATTGGGAATACCGAGGGAGCGGTAAAGATTTACAAGGATTTGCTCAAAAAGGATGTCAATGACCACGAAGCGGCTTTTTTCCTGGGTAAAACTTATCTGGGCACGGATGATCTCGCCAACAGTATCAAATATTTTTCGCTGGCATTGGCTAATTATAAGGACAATCCCTGGTATTACATCTGGGCCGCCGATGCTTTTCTGCAAAATGATCAGTTCGATCAGGCTATCATCACCATCGAACAGCTCGTAGAACGATTTCCTGATGAGAAACCCTATTACGATCGACTTGAATACCTTTACCAGGATAGCAAACAATACAAAAAACAAATCGAGCTGATTGACAAAATGCTCAACCGGTTTGGCTTCCATAAAAGCGATGCACTGGCCAAGGTACAGGCGCTTGAAAATAACGAGCAAAAAAAAGAGGCCATCGAGTTACTCTCGGACCTTGCAGAACGCTTTCCGAAGGATCTTTTTATACTCAATATGCTCGCCAATAACTATCAGCGCAATGGACAGGAAGAACAGGCGCTGGAAGTATTTAAAAATATCCTGGCAATCAATCCAAATGACAGCAGGGCCAACCTGGCCATAGTAGATGCCAGTACCCGCAATGCGGGGACAGGAGCTGAAAAACTGCTGTCCATGAAAGACTTTTTCCTGAATAAGAATATTGATTTCGACACGCATTTCAGCGAAATTCTTCCGTATTTCCAGGAAGGTCTTCAAAACCTTCCGGAATCGGATGCCAGGGCCCTTGAACAAGTCAGCACCTGGTTACTAACCAGTCATCCCGATGACCCCAAAGCCCTCTCCCTGCGTGCTGATATTATGGCACAGACCGGACAGAATGTGGAAGCCACTGAATATTATCTGAGGACCATCAAAGTACATCCCGATAACTTCATGGTGTGGGAACAGCTTCTCTGGTCCCTCAAGGAACTGCACCGATGGGAAGAACTGAACCAACATGCCGATAATGCTTCTTTATACTTCCCCAACAAAGCAGTTATTTATCTACTCAAAGGGGAAGCGGGGTATTATTTGGAAAATCCGGAGGAGGCCCGGTTTGACCTGGAGACCTGCCTGTCTCTTGCCGAAAGAGATCCTGTCATGAAATCCAATGCACTGGGATTGCTGGCATTGATTCAGTGTGTGTACAACAGTCCCCTGCACAAAAATTCAACCTTTGACCAGGCCCGTCAGATCCTGGAAGGGAATCCTAATATTGATCTGTTTGAAAGCATCTGCCTACTGGAGAGTAATGATCTGCAAGGGGCGCTTGCGTCGATCGAAAAAGCCATCGTGAAAGTACCGGAGAAACCAGCGTACCGGGTCCAGCAGGCCAGGATTCTTTATGCACTCGGTCAATATAATGAGTCCTTGCAGTCCGTGCTAATGCTCGAAGATAAAACCACTTATTTCCCGGTTTTCGAGTGGATAGCACGCAATTATAAACAATTGAACCAAGCGGAAAATGCAGAAAAATACACCCGACTGGCACAGCAATACGGTGCCCCGGATCAAAACCAAATTAAAAATTAACCTGTTTCGGCATCCTTCCATATTACTGTTACTCTTGCTCCCGCTCCTCCTTGGTTGCAGCGGTTCCAAAAAACTAAAAGACAAAAGTGCCGAATTCCAGCCAGAAGAAACGAACATGTTCTTCAACAACCTGGAAGTGCTGGAATTCACTGGAAAAATCAAAGCGACCCTGATCGATGATGGCACAAGTTACAGCGCCAATCTGACCGTGCGGGAAAAGGATGATAAAACCTGGTTTATCGTAAAATTCATCGGAATAGAATTCCTTCGCGGACTGATCGACGCCCAGGGGATCCAGATCCTGGACCGGAGCAACAAAGAATACCTGACCGCTTCCTGGGATGAAATACAGACCCGGTACAACCCTGAATTATCCTATGATGTCTTCCGGAACCTGTTGCTGGGGAACCCATTTCTGATACGTGGAGCCAATTACAGCTATTTCAAAAACAAGGATGTGTACGAATATGAATATAGGTCCGAAGCCTCACAGCTATTGATCAGCATCCTGTTCAACAGACGATTGAAACAAGCCGGATGGGTACTGGAAAATGACAAAATTGCCATCGAAGCAAATTACGATCGGTATGATAGCCCGATTTTGAATAATATTCCTTACTTTCGCCAATATATAGTGTATTTTCATAATACACAACCTATTAGCTTACAGATGGAAATTAAAAATTTTAGCTTTGATGAAGCCATTACCATACCTTTTGAAGTACCGGATAGGTATACTCATTCTGATCTGGTTCCTAAG
Source organism: uncultured Saprospiraceae bacterium (assembly GCA_965652315.1). GTDB lineage: Bacteria > Bacteroidota > Bacteroidia > Chitinophagales > Saprospiraceae > Membranihabitans. The sequence goes on from CBFGVZ010000149.1 coordinate 4,480, forward strand.
CAATAATTTAATTGCTCAGGAAGTTCAGAAACTGGAAAGCCAGCGGGACCTGTTAATCACCGAGATCAAGGAAACCAACCGTTTGCTCCAGCTCAACCAGAAGAAGTCGGGCAATATCAATCATCAATACCAACTCATCAGCAATCAGATCAAAAACCGGGAAAAATTGATCAGAACCTACAACAATGAAATCGCGGCATTGGACCGGTCCACCAGTAAGCTTACCCGGGAGATAAAGGAAGGCGAACAAAAACTCAGTCGAATCCGGAAAGAATACGGTCAGTTGCTGTATCAAATGCACCGATCCGATCTCGTGCAGAACAAACTACTTCTTCTACTGTCATCAGCTTCTTTCAATCAGGCCATTGTGCGTTGGCAGTATTTCAGACAGATCTCGGCCTACCGGAAAAATCAAAAGGAGGAAATAGAAAAGCTCAGGCAATCGCTGGAAAACAAAAAACAAAAGATCGAGGTTCAGAAAGCTGACGTGGTCCAGCGCAGGAAAGACATAGAAGGGCAAAAAGCTGATCTGGCGGTGGAACTCCAAAAACAAGATGCTGTGCTCAAAGAGTTACAATCCAACATCGGATCTTTACGTAATGAGATCGCCCGAAAAGAACGTCAACGGGAAGAACTGAACAAACGCATCGCCGCCTTGATCGCAGAAAAATCCAAAACCCTCCCGGCCACACCCGCAGCCACGGCTTTATCGGGGAATTTTGCCAAAAACAAAGGTAAACTGCCCTGGCCTACCAATCAGGGTATTATTTTGAAGAATTTTGGGCAGCAAAGCCACCCACTACTAAAAAATATCAAAATTGAAAACGATGGCATCGACATACAGGTGGATCCCGGGACCACCATCCGGTCAGTATTTGAAGGGACCGTAGTAAAAACCATGTATGTCGGTGAATTCAACATGGTTGTGGTCGTCAACCACGGCTCGTATTTCACGGTCTATTCCAATCTCAAAGAGGTATACGTGAATGAAAACCAAAAAGTTGACAGACAGGATCCCTTGGGTATTGTGGGTGAAAACAGGGAGGGTATTCCGGTTTTGCACTTTGAATTGTGGAACAAAATGCAACCACAGAATCCGACTCAATGGATACTTCGACAATAAAAATTTCTTCCTAATCGCTAATTAGTATATGGAAAACGACTGGAATATAAGCGGGAACGACAAATCCACCTTTCTCAGACAGGAAGAATCTGCCGTTCTGATCGGGCTGACTACACCCGGTGAGGATGACATGACTACCAACGAATATCTGGATGAACTGGAATTTCTCGCATTGACTGCGGGAGCCACAACCAAAGCGCGCTTTACTCAAAAAGTAAATCACCCGGATACGAAATATTTTGTACGAAGTGGTAAGTTGGAAGAGATCAAGGAATATATAGATCTACACGAAATCGACCTGGCCATATTTGACGATGACCTTAGCCCTTCACAGGCCCAGAATCTGGAACGCAAATTGAAAATCAAAGTTCTGGATCGTTCCAATTTGATACTGGATATTTTCGCGAATCATGCACAAACAGCTCAGGCTCGCACCCAGGTGGAATTGGCTCAATTGCAATACCTGCTCCCCCGGTTACGTGGATTGTGGACCCACCTCGAACGCCAGAGAGGGGGTATCGGAATGCGAGGGCCGGGAGAAAAAGAGATAGAGACTGACCGACGGATCGTACGTGATAAGATCAAATACCTTCAGGATCGTCTGGACAAAATCGAACTTCAGAGTCAAACCCGGCGCAAAAACCGGGGGCAGTATATCCGGGTAGCTTTTGTAGGCTATACAAACGTGGGTAAATCCAGTCTGATGAACAGGCTCAGTAAATCGGAGGTACTGGAAGAAAACAAATTGTTCGCAACTCTGGACACTACGGTTCGAAAAGTGGTATTCGGCCGGATGCCCTTCCTGATGTCGGACACCGTCGGATTCATACGCAAACTACCCCATCACCTGGTAGAAAGTTTCAAGTCAACGCTCGAAGAGACAAAGGAAAGCGACATTCTGATCCATGTCGTGGATGTCTCACACCCCGGTTATGAAGAACAAATCGAAACCGTCCACGAGACCCTTTCATCCCTGGGCGTGGAACAAAAGCCGATGTTGATGGTTTTTAACAAACTGGATCTTTACCGGAAAAAATATTTTGACGATTTACTCACTGAATCTGAAAAGGATACTCTGATCAGGGAACTCCGCGAAAGCCTCGAAAAAAAATATGAAGGGCAGGTCGTGCTGGTTTCTGCCAGAACAAAGGAAAATCTTCCGAAGCTCAGGGAGATGCTCCGGGGCATGGTTGAGACTGAATATCAAAAAAGATATCCTTACAAAGCTAAATACTGGTAACCGATGGAAGAAAAATACGCAGATCTGCTCCTCCGTTACTGCCTCAGAGTCGAAAAGGGGGACCAGATTATCGTGCATTCCTCTTTACTCGCTGAACCATTGCTCAGGGAAATTTACCGGCTGGGAACGCGAATGGGCGCCCTTGTTGAATTTGATCTGATGCTTGAAGAACAATCCCGGATTTTCTTTTCAGAGGCCGGTGAGGACCTGATCAGGACCGTATCACCGGTCGCGCTGCATCGTTTTGGTCATTACAACAAATATTTAAATATTCAGGCACCATACAATCTTACCGAGGATAAAAATATTCCGGGTGAAAAATTGAAAATGCGGAAGCTTGCACTGGAGCCAGTACACACCCTCTATTTTCAGCGAACGGCTGATGGGTCAATGGACCGCTGCCTGTGTCAATACCCGACCCGCGCGGCAGCTCAAGCGGCGGAAATGTCACTGGAAGAATACCAGAAATTTGTGTATCAGGCCTGTAGACTATACGATGACGATCCGGCTGAATCCTGGCGAAACCTCCGGCATGAACAGCAACAGATAACCGACCTGCTCAATCAATCCACCCGGATTCAATACCAGGGCCCGCATGTGGATATTTCATTTTCATGTGCCGGCCGCCTATGGATCAATTCTGACGGAAGAGCCAATATGCCTTCAGGGGAAATCTTTACCGCACCGGTGGATGATTCTACTAACGGGAAGGTGTATTTCACCTATCCTGCATATTACAGAGGACAGGAAGTTTCGGGGATTACCCTTCACATCAAAAAGGGCTATATCACTGAATGGTCGGCAGAAAAAGGCCAGGCCGTGCTGGATGAGGTCTTTCAGATCGAAGGAGCCCGAAGACTGGGAGAAGCTGCCATAGGCAACAATTACCGGATCACGCAAATGACCAAAAACATATTATTTGATGAAAAAATAGGAGGAACCATCCACCTCGCCGTCGGACAGGCTTATCTCCAAAATAATGGGACCAACAAATCCGTCATACATTGGGATATGATTACCGATATGAAAAAAGATTCCCGTATCATAGCGGATGGAAACACTATTTATGAAAATGGCCGTTTTACCCTATAATGACCACGCCCCTTTCAGACAAAATGAAACTGATTATGGAAAAATTCAAACAATACCCCCTCTATATTCACAATAGCCTGACCCGGCAAAAGGAAGAATTTAAACCCCTCCATGAACCCAATGTAGGGCTGTACGTATGCGGGCCTACCGTATACAACGATGTACATCTGGGCAATTGCCGCACCTTCGTCAGTTTTGATGTGATCTACCGGTATCTCATGCACCTGGGGTACAAGGTCCGGTATATCCGCAATATCACCGATGTGGGCCATCTAATGGATGACACAGGAGAAGATAAAATGGCCAAAAGGGCCCGATTGGAACAACTTGAGCCCATGGAAGTGGCATATAAATACACCAGAAGGTTCCATCACATCATGAATCTTCTGAACACCCTGCCGCCTTCTATCGAACCGGTGGCATCCGGCCATATACCCGATCAGATCGAGATGGTACAGGCTATCCTGGATCATGGGCTGGCCTATGTGGTTAATGGTTCAGTCTATTTCGACACGGTCAAATATGCCCGCGAAACAGGAAAGTACGGGGAATTGTCGGGACGGGTGATAGAGGAATTATTTAACGAAACAAGAACCCTGAAAAACCAGGATGAAAAACGAAATCCCGCAGATTTTGCCATTTGGATGAAAGCGGACGACGGACATATTATGAAATGGAACTCACCGTGGTCCCTGGGATTTCCGGGCTGGCATTTGGAATGTTCGGCCATGAGCACGAAATATTTAGGCAAAACCTTTGATATCCATGGTGGCGGTGCCGATCTCAAATTCCCTCATCATGAAAATGAGATCGCACAGAACATGGGCGCCTGTCACACCCATCCCGCCAATTACTGGATCCATACGAATATGCTGCTGATGAATGGGCGGAAAATGTCCAAAAGTGACGGGAATACCATTACCCCAGACCAGCTCATGGATGGGGACAGCGAGCACATCAGTCAGGCCTACGACCCGATGACCATCCGTTTTTTCTTTTTACAGGCACACTATTCCAGCACGCTCGACCTGTCTGATGCGGCTCTACTCGCGGCCTCCAAAGGATTGAAAAAATTATTGAGTGCCCTGAAAATCTCGAAAAAACTGGACGTTAACCAATTTCCGAAAAACGCAGATCAGGGGATTTTAGAAAAAATCCAGGAGTACTGTGATCGTTGCTTCCGGGAAATGAGCGATGATTTCAACACCGCTAAAACGCTGGCTGTGCTCTTTGAAATGGCCAGTCTGCTACAGGAACTGGACAACGGCCAACTGAAACCCTCCAATGTCCCGGCTGATGCTGTGCTATTGCTCACTACCACTTTTGAAAGCTTCATCGAAGATGTTCTGGGACTCCAAAATGTCACCGAATCCAATGGAAAGTTGGATGATGTCATGCAGATACTTCTGGATATCCGCCAACAGGCCAGACAGGAAAAAAACTGGGCGTTGTCCGACCAGGTACGAGACCAACTCGCTTCCGCCGGAATCGAAATCAAAGATGGGAAGGAAGGAACAAGCTATAGTTATTAGTG
>CBFGVZ010000150.1:0-9397 GCA_965652315.1 uncultured Saprospiraceae bacterium
GGGAAGGCTTCCTATAGAGACATTGAGCCCCAACCAGACTGGTCCGTACCCGAAGCGGGTTCAAATATCTGGTACAAAATTACGACAATGTAATTTACGTCAGGCCAGGAGCTCTGTAATTAGCAAAATCACGAAATCCGAATAATTCCTCCTCGCAAACGTCTCTTGTATTCGTGAAATTTCCCGGGATGCAACAAGATTGTGCTGGCTACAAAAATAAAAATGCAATTAATTGTTATGCTCATTGTCCGCAGAAATCCAGTGTAAGTTTTATAAAAATAAATGTGGAAAAATTATGTTAGATGTATCTAACTTTATATTTTTACACCTGAAATCAAATGTCCTGCTGAAAATCTAAGAGCAATGAAATGGGTATCCACATTGATTTTTATATTTCACCTACTGGCCCTGGGCGCCCAGAACAGTACAAAGACCAGTACAATTACTGGTCAGGTAAAATCAGAAAGTGGTCCGGTGACATATGCCAATGTATGGCTTGAAGGCACCCATTTCGGTACTGCCACCGATACTACCGGGCGGTTTGAATTGAAGCAGATTCCACCTGGTAATTATGTACTTATGATATCATCTATCGGATACCATAAATCAAAAGATAGCATTCGTCTCAACGCACAGGAAACCCTCAACGTAAAATATGAGCTCGCCCTTACTTCCCCTATCCTGGACCAGGTAGTCGTCTCCGGAACAATGAAAGAAGTTTCCCGCCTCGACAGCCCGGTACCGGTGGAAGTCTTTTCAGCAAGATACTTCAGGGCCAATCCCAGTCCGACGATTTTTGAAGCCCTCCAGAATGTGAACGGTGTCCGTCCACAGATCAATTGCAACGTCTGCAACACTGGCGACATCCACATCAACGGCATGGAGGGACCGTATACCATGGTGCTGATAGATGGCATGCCCATTGTCAGCGGACTGGCAACGGTCTATGGACTCAATGGAATTCCTCAATCCCTGATCGACCGATTGGAAGTGGTCAAAGGACCGGCCTCGACATTGTACGGTAGTGAAGCCGTGGGTGGACTGATCAATGTCATCACGCAAAATCCATTGAAAGCCCCCGTATTTGCTGCAGATGTTTGGTCCACGGACTGGAAGGAAATAAATACGGATTTATCAGGTAAAATAACTTTAGGTGATCGAGTTCAAACCCTGGTCGGCCTGAATTACTATCGGTATCAGAATCCCGAAGACCGCAACCGGGATCTGTTCACTGATGTGCCACTCCAGCACAGGATCTCACTTTTTAGTAAATGGGATTTCGACAGACCGGAAGACCGGATATTTTCACTGGCAGCCCGGTACATTTATGAAGACCGATGGGGCGGTGATATGAGATGGAACCGTACTTTCCGGGGAGGAGACCTCATTTATGGTGAAAGCATTTACACCAGCCGTTGGGAAATATTCGGGACATACCAGCTCCCATTCAGGGAAAATTTCACTTTGCAATTTAGCATTAATGGCCACGATCAGGACAGTCGATATGGAAACATCTCCTATATTGCCCGGCAGAATATTGCTTTCACGCAGACGACCTGGCGAAAAACACTCCAAAAGCATGACGTGCTCACCGGTGTCGCATTCCGCTATACATACTACGATGATAATACTACGGCCACTGGTTCGGAAGAAAACGGTCCATATTTTGCGAATCAACCATCCTCTACTTACCTGCCTGGATTGTTTATTCAGGATGAATGGTCGATAAATGATTACCACAAATTATTATTGGGAATCCGCTACGATTACAATTCTATTCACGGCAGCATCGCATCTCCACGGGTCAATTACAAATGGACATCGCCAGACCAAACCAATATTTTGAGAATAAGTATAGGTAACGGGTATCGGGTAGCTCATGTATTTACTGAAGATCATGCCGCTTTGACAGGTTCCCGACAGGTTGAGTTTTGGGAAGATCTCCGGCCAGAAACCTCCTGGAATGCAAATCTCAATTATGTAAAAAAAATATATGCGAAAGACGGTACCTTCATAAATCTGGATGGATCAGCATTCTACACCAAATTTTCAAATAAGATCATTGCGGACTACGACATCGATCCCAATAAAATTATTTATCAGAATCTGGAGGGGATTGCTATATCCGAAGGACTATCAGTAAACCTGGACGTGGCATTTCCCTGGGGATTGTCTGGACTGGTAGGTGCCACTCTTCAGGAGGTGTATAGTCAGGAGGGCGAACACCGATCCAGACAACTGTTCACGGAAACGTTTTCAGGGGTATGGAATATATCGTATTTACTACAGTCCATTGGTTTGCAACTGGATTATACTGGCAATCTGTACAGCCCCATGCGACTGCCCCTGCTAAGTGACCTGGACCCCAGACGAGAGTACTCTCCATGGTGGAGTATTCAGAATGTACAATTGACCAAAACATTTGAAAACGGCCTGGAAATTTATGCCGGGGTTAAAAATTTACTCAATTGGACTCCAAACCGCAAAAATCCTTTTATTATTGCCCGTTCCCATGATCCATTTGACCAACAGGTAGTCTTTGATGAAAATGATCGCGCAATACCGACCATAAAAAATCCGTACGGACTCACTTTTGATCCGACCTATGTATATGGACCCAATCAGGGATTAAGGGGATTCGTCGGCATCCGTCTCATCGTTGAATGAATAATTATCGGCCATGCAGCAGTAATGGCATTATTCACGTATGATTTTTTGGATTTCCAGCCTTTTGGTATTTTAGTTCCCTAATTAATCGAGTTTCAAATAAAGCCAATGCAGGAATTTTTTAAAGATCTTTTCAACTACCACCATCATTTTAATCAAATCCTTTCGGATCAACTTTTGAAGGATAGACACAGGCTTCCACAGCGAACACTTCCGCTGTTTTCTCACCTGATCAATGCACATCAAATTTGGAACACCCGATTAGCCGGTGGGACGGAATTTGGCGTAAATCAGGTTCATAATCCGGAGGACTTCAAACGGCTGGATGCTGAAAATTACCAGCGGACGATGCAAATATTAACGGCAGTAGATCCGGGGGAAATTATCTACTATATCAACTCTACGGGTATCCCATTCAAGAATACAGCCCGTGAAATTTTATTTCATATCATCAACCATACAACCCACCACAGGGGGCAAGTTATTTCGGATATCCGACAAGCAGGTATGGAACCACCGGCTTCGGATTACATTTTTTATAAACGACAACCGCAGTGAAATTCGTTGCAACTATAAAAAATAGCTCCCGGGACTCCGATTGGAATAGATCGGTGTATGAATGATTTTGGAATCAATTTAAGATAGAACGAAATGAAACAAAAACTGACCAGGAACGAATCCGAAGAGTTGATCGGACAACTGAGAAAAAGATTTGAGAAGAATATGAATCGCCATAAAGATGTGGATTGGGGGAAACTGGAAGAGAAACTTCGAAAATCACCAGCCAAGTTACGTTCACTGTACGCTATGGAAGAGACCGGTGGCGAACCGGATGTGGTGGGTTACGATAAAAAAAATAAAGTATTTCTGATTTTTGATTGCGCTAAAGAATCTCCCAAAGGACGGCGAAGTATATGCTACGACCAGGATGCCCTTGAGTCGCGAAAAAAACACAAACCCCGAGACAGCGCCATGAATATGGCGGATGAAATGGGTATCCGGATGCTTTCGGAAGAGGAATATGAATTTCTGCAAAGCCTGGGAGAATTTGACAATACGACTTCCAGTTGGCTGGTTACACCTCCGGATGTGAGAGAACGTGGAGGCGCAATATTTGGCGACCGCCGGTTTGGTCGTGTTTTCATCTATCACAATGGTGCTGACTCATACTATGGCGCAAGGGGGTTCCGTGGCGTTCTTGAAGTATAAATCACCAATCTAACGTCCACAGGATTTTGGTCCTTCGGCTACACTCAGTCATCTCAATTTTGAGTAAGAATTACTTCATGCATCTTTAGGGGGACAGGCCTTTTGGGAGGATTCCGGTGTACTCAAGAATAAAGCTATGCAGTCGAAGTGATGCGCCGGAACAATCCGGAATATTTCCTTGTTGAGACTACAGTAACACAGTTATTCAAAATGAGGGGTGTGAAAGCAGAATGGATGTATAAAAACCTATTGTAGTTATTTTAAAATACATTATGATGAATGAAAAGTATTCCATCCCTTCCCAGACCCGGATCGGACACGTGCACCTCAAAGTGGCTGATCTGGATCGGGCATTGGAATTTTATCGCGATCTCCTGGGATTTGAATTAACTATGCATTATGGCGATCAGGCTGCGTTCCTGTCCGCTGGCGGTTATCACCACCACATCGGTCTCAATACGTGGCATAGCAAGGATATGCCTCGTTCACCACGCCATGGTGTGGGGTTGTATCATACTGCAATCGTATATCCCGAACGCCGCGACCTGGCCGAAATATACGATCGATTGAGAAGGCAATTTTATCCACTCACCGGAGCCAGTGACCACGGAGTATCCGAAGCGCTATACATGGATGATCCTGACGGAAATGGGGTCGAATTATATTGGGATCGGCCCAGGGAATTGTGGCCTGTCAAAAGTGATGGCTCCCTGGATATGTACACACGCGCACTCGATCTCGATGATCTGCTCAAAGTATTGGAAGGGTGAAATATTATCGGATAAATTTGTCTTTAATAATAATATTATCTACATTTGTTCTAAATAACCATCAAAGACAAGTTTCCAATTGGACTCTACGAAGATGGACACTCAAAATAATATAGACCCGAAGGTAGAAATGATGAATTCGTAAATCTACCCTCTAGTTTCAAAAAACCTCGAATTGAGGACGGTTATGAAAAAACAACGGGATTTAGAAACGCTGGAAGATGTCAAAGTATTGGTTGATGACTTTTATGGAAGAGTCAGAAAGGATGATATTTTGGCGGATATTTTCAATTCGGTGATACAGGACAAATGGCCTGAACACCTGAATAAAATGTATACGTTCTGGCAAACCGTATTGCTAAAAGAGCACACATACTACGGGAGTCCGTTCCCCCCACATGCAGAATTGCCGGTCGAAAAGGCACATTTTGAAAGGTGGCTGGAACTGTTTCATGCAACTTTGGATGAGCATTTCAAAGGAGAGACTGCTGAAGAGGCAAAATGGAGATCTGTGCGTATGGCGGAAATGTTTCTGATGAAGATCAATTATTTTCAGAAAAACCCTACCAAATCATTGATATGACCACCAGTGCCAAAAACCCGGCGATGATCATTGTGGTTGGTGTTTTTGTGTGGGTGGGAATGGTCCTGGGTATTAGTTTTCTGGAGTCCTGGTTGAAGTTCCAGGCTCCCGGGATCACTATAGCTTTAGGAGTTGGGATTGGCAGACTGGTATTTTCTGCATTGAATAAAATTGAACTCGTACTAGCTGCTATTATCCTCTTAGTCTGGTGGAAGAGTAATGACAGGACGATTAAAAGTAGTAGATTACCAGCATTTGCCATAGCAGTCGCAGTGCTTTTGATTCAGACACTGATCTTGCTACCGGTAATGGACAACCGTGCAGAAATGCATTTGACGGGGATGACCGTGCCTCCTTCCAATTTACATTTTTATTACGTTGGGGGAGAAATTCTCAAGTTGACCGGACTGGTCATATTCGGTGTCTCTCATATGAAATTTATAACTAAAACATAGAAATCATGAAATATACCCATCAGGACATTGTAGGACAAATTGTCGCAGATGATTATCAGACCGCAGCCGTATTCTCCAAATATGGTATAGATTTTTGTTGTCGGGGTAACAGAACTCTGGACGAGGTCTGCCAAAAGAACCAGATTGATCCGGAAGAATTGATCAGTGCCCTGGAACGTATTGATAGCAACAGCAGCGGAGATCGAATTGATTTCCAGTCCTGGGAACTCGACCTGCTGGCGGATTATATCGAGAAAAAGCATCATCGGTATGTCAGACAACGCATTCCTCAGATCAAGCCATATCTGGACAAAATAGTCAAAGTTCACGGCAGGGTTCATCCCGAACTACTGGAAATAGCGAATGAATTTGATGCCAGTATTATCGAGCTTAATGCGCATATGCAAAAGGAAGAATTGAACCTTTTTCCGCACATCCGGAATATGGTAGAGGCGCAAACAAAGCCCGGCAGCATGAAAGTTCCGATGTTTGGTACCGTTCGAAATCCCATCCAGGTCATGATGGAGGAGCACGATCAGGAAGGCGTCCGCTTCCGCAAAATCAGAAAGTTGTCTAATGACTATACCCCTCCAGCCGATGCCTGTCAGACCTATCGGGTCACTTTTGCTATGCTGGAGGAGTTTGAACAGGACCTTCATCAGCACATTCATCTGGAAAACAATATACTGTTTCCCAAATCTGCAGAATTGGAGGAAAAAATGGAATATGCCGATGAAATCCAATAACCCGGATTATGTATATTATTTGACTTTTGTAAATACGAGTCATATCTGAGTGTAGTAGTAGCACTAAGATGCTGCGGCCATCTTTAATGAAGGAACTACGATTGAACGTAATCTTGTCATTGGGTAAGAGGAGAGTCAAATAAATCCTCAATTTTGGGACAATACTATTGGTGTTGAATATAATGCCTCTTTTCAGACTTTATGTGGTGAATCATTGGGTATAAGTTTCACAGATAGTACTACTGTTTCATTGTAAAAGTCAGGTAGATATCAAACTGTTGCAACAGGTTAAGGCTCAGAAGATCGGGTGGTCCAAAAAAAGTTAATTATTGGCTAATCTTATATGAGATTTATGTGATATATTTGGCCAAAATCATAATCACCATGTTACAGTATGCAAATTTATTTACTTCAAAAAGGGTATGCCGGAAAATTACTTTTGGTACTGCCCTGTTGGTTTTGTCCTGTCAACCACAAAGCTCTGAGATTGAGATGATTGCACATCAGATCAAGGACAACAATTGTCGGATCGAACAATTGACCAGGCATGTAGATGAGTCCTGGACTGTTACGCTGGACCGGCTGGACGATATGATACCACAAGATCTCCCTGATCAGGAACGAGACAGGATGTTGATTCTCAAAAATGCTGATCTGTTACGTATGTTCAGATCTTACCGGGATTTTGATGATGATGTGCACATGCTAGTAGACTCCATGGAGCAGGTTGATATGCAACTCGCTGATTCCGTACGAAATATCAGTCTGGATAATCAGCACCTGGAAATGAAAATGGATAGCCTTTTTGCCTTGATCGGGAATGCAGAAATGGAAGACCAGTTGTATCGGAAAGTTGAGGAGATTAAGTCCGGTAATTGCGATACACCTGCCATGTAAATTTCCCTGTTCGGATATCAATTGGAATAGTAATCACAGTTTTCCCGGGTCAGAATATCGATCGGCATATATTGCACTTTCTCTATTTTCTGTGTGAGTAGTATGTTCTGATAAAGGTTGATGACGCCGCGGTAGCCCTGTTCTTCCGGTTTATGACAGATAAGAAAATCGATGACATTATCTTTTAACCCTTTAATGTTTTCGTCGATATTGTCAAAGCCAATCAGGATTTTATCTTCCATTTTCAGCCTTTTAAGAACTTCGGCGATTTTAAAGACCCGGGAATTGGTTACAAACACACCGCGGATATCAGGATGGTCCATCAGGTATCTGGCGAGGTCAGTTTCCATGGTTTCCGATTCTTTACCATGATAATTGAGGGTATTCACGGTGACATCAGGATTTGTTTTATGGATGAAATCGACAAATCCACGTTCGATTTCCCGGATATGCTGGCCATCATTACTGATGCTGGTATAGTTGACTACGAGCATTTCTCCACCGTTTTCCCTGATACCGTAGAGGGCCAGTTGCCCGGCTACAAAGCCACTTTGGTAAATGTGCGGGCCGATATAGGTAATGTTGCTCTGTCCTGGAATATTGGTATCGATATAGACGTAAGGAATCCCTGCATTCGACAGTTTCTGCGATAACTCAGTCGCCTCCGGTATAAAGAGTGGAGCCAGTAACACACCATCTGGCTCATCAGCGAGGAGTAATTCAGCTTGTTCCGAAAATGATGATTCTACACTTAATTTGTAAAAATATGTCCGGACATCGATTCCAAATTGACCGATTTCATTCTGGGCTTTTCGCACACCGGAAAAAGGTGCGGCCCAGAAATCAGTGTTTTCTGAAACCTGAGGTATGAGGATAGCCAGTCGGTAGGTTTTGGTTGAACTCAATCTGCTGGCCAGAATATTAGGTTGGTAATCAAATTCTTTAATGATTTCGAGAATTCTTTCTTTGGTTTTGAGGGCTACTCCCCCCCTTTTGTGTATGACGCGGTCCACCGTGGCAATCGAAACTTTAGCTTTTTGAGCAATTTCCTTGATACCGTATTGCTTCTTCAGATTTTGTGATTCATTCATTCTGTCTCTTTTTATAGTGACCAGAAATAGTTTTCTAGTCCGTATTTCAAAATTTTGGGTTGTTTAATAGGTAAACAATAGAAGTACCGGCCTATCAGGCCATTCCCGTCGTTGCATGCAATAATCCAAAAGGAAAAACCACCTCCTCAGGAAAACGCAAAAATACATAAATATTGTTATAATTCAATTTTAAGCAATTATTTACTGTTTGGAAGGATTGGCCATCCTATTTCATAGTCTCTTCGGGACGTGATCTATTCCGGTGTAAAAAGAACCACTGAACCGCAAGCTGTGTTTTAAGATCCATAAACTTATGATTCACCATCATTTGCCAGACCTCTGAAACAGGAATGGTCATGACCTGTATATCTTCGCCTTCCGACTCTAGTCCACCACCAGACCGGACCAGCATCTGATCGTCCACTTCACTGAAAAATAGATATAGTTTTTCGTTACAGACTCCGGGACTGGAATAGCCCTGCCCCATGTAACTCAGTGAACCAATGCAATATCCGGTTTCCTCCATTGTTTCCCGGGCCACACATTCCTCCGCCGTTTCACCTTCATCGATGTTGCCCGCAACGATCTCAATGCTCCAGCCATCATTGTCTTGTCGCGCCGGATATCTAAACTGACGTACGAGAATTATCGCATCACGGTCCCGGTGATATAAAAGCACTCCGATAGAATGTGCTTTACGGATAACCATACGGGAAAGAGGTCGGGAAAGACTCCCATCGAGTCTTTGATGCCGGATCACATCCTGGTCTACTTTAATGACCGAATCCACCAGTCGTGTGGATTCCAGAATTTCAACATTCGAATGATTTGGGTGATCCTCCTTCATATTTTTTTTCTTCGATCATCGGCCTCCATCTTCCTCGATCACAAATTACATACGCGTCTTCCATTCATCCTTCTTTCCTCATTGAGCAGCCGGAAGCCCGAATATATCTTGGTAGTCCCGCCAGGAATCGAA
>CBFGVZ010000151.1:0-9358 GCA_965652315.1 uncultured Saprospiraceae bacterium
GGACCGCCAGTCTCCCATCCGCCCGTAAAAACCAGTGTCGCCGATCGGCCATCATCACTGATCCACTTCGTGGGAATACACCAGAAAAATGTTGTCGGTGGTACAATTTCAGGTTTGAAATCATGCCCAAACCAGGAATTTTCATCGGCATAATACACGGTGGACCAGGGCCCCCACGGTGCCGGAGCTTTAAAAATCCCCAGCATCCCAGAATGGCCTTTCAGATGACCTGTACTGAGCAAATATCTTTTTAAGCCAGGTACATAACTGATGCCCATAGGGGTTCCCACACCGTTCTGATCCAAAAATACCGGTTTTTTCTTCCGGACTTTCCTGGTCCACACCGCTTTGCCTTTTTTGAACCCTTTGAAAAATGTATAAGCTGGGCGTTCCAACAATTGATCCTTCGGTACCCTGGCCAGATAGATTTGTCCCGGTTGCATAATTTCCGATTCGCCCTTGACCGGATCGATCAGATTCGAGGGATGCACAAAATAATGATAGACGTAATCATCTCTGGCACCCTGATAGTTTTGACCAAATTGCAAAATGCCTCCCCCGGTCAGGCCATCATCTGGTGTAAATGCCCATTCGGCAGCCTGCCATGTTGCTCCTTTATCCATGGACCGGTACAGCCTCGATTCTTTGTGATGATCGACCCAGGCACCCCACAATCCGTCTTTGCGATCCGGATGCACCCAGGCGTACAGATCTCCGTCCACACAAATAATCGCCCAGCTTTTTCCCCGCATCTTAGATTCGCTTTCGGCACTTTCAGGATGTCCTGATCGGTCAAACCCGGTATAGTTGTCATAGCTTCCCTCGATCCGGGCTACCCCAAAGGACACGCGATATTGGCTGTTACTACCCTTAAATCCGCCCCCGTCTCCCCAGATACCGTATTGATGACCGTCATCCGCCCAGGTCAATTGAAAATTGTCACTGCCCATTGCATGGCGTTGATGCGAGGACCAGTCCATTTCAATGCCGGAAATAATCTGGCTTTGTGGATATGGCAGTGTCAAATCCTGGGCAGAGGCCCTCTGGAGCCACGGAATAATAAAAATGAAAAAGTACTGGATCAGCAGACCGTGTCTTGATTTCGTCATTGCGCAAAAGTGGAATTTATACATTGTCTGCATAAAGATAACTAATGTACTATATCGACTTCAATTGCTCCCGGTTCTCGTACACCTTAATTATCGCATGATAAATATTATCCATTTCAGCCCGTTCCGCCAGTAACGTCCCGGAACCCGCAAAGGAAACCATGAGTTCTTTGATCACCCGGTCACAATTCGTGAGATCCAGACTTTCCTTATACTCCTTCAGCCGGGCCGGGGAATACATCTTTTTATAACTCTTCAGGCCAAGGATATGCTCCACCCAGGGTTCGCGGTGCAGCGCATAGGGGATATACGACCCCAGTCCGATCCCTTCCGCCCGGATAGCCTTTAGGAACACGCTTCGGTCCACACCCCATTCTTCCGCATTATACACCATGCCAAAATGATAATATGCGCTGCTTTCGGTGCCGGGATAATACCGCTGAGGCTTCAACGGCGCAAAATCCTTCAGTTTGTCCCGCAGGTAATTCGCATTGTCGTTCCGCTTGTCAAACCGGGCCTTTACACCGGGCAACTGACCGTTGAGGATAGTGGCTTCGAGCTCGTTCATCCGGTATTTGGGACCGATCAGATCAAAGGTACCGCGACGGGAATTTCCTCGGTTCTGGACCGTATAACAGGTATCCATCAATTCTTCATCATCTCCCACTACGGCTCCCCCTTCCCCGCAGGCAATGGATTTACTGGCCTGGAAACTAAAGCACCCCAGGTCTCCTATGGTGCCCACGCCTTTACCCTGATACCGAGCCAGGGGTGCCTGACACGCGTCTTCGATGACCCGAAGATTGTGCCTGCGGGCAATTGCCATAATCCGCTCCATATCACAGGCTACGCCAAAAATGTGGACGGGCATGATGGCTTTGGTATTTTCCGTGATCTTTCGTTCCACATCGGCCGGGTCAAGCTGAAACGTGTCCGGCTCCAGATCCGCCAGCACCGGCAGGGCATGACTGCTGATGATGGAGGAAATGGTGCCAAAATCCGTGTAAGGAGATGTAATGACCTCATCTCCGGGACCAATCTCCAGCGCATATACGCAGGTACTCAATGCCTGCGTACCAGACCCCGTTCCTACGCAGTACCGGCTCCCGATCAGGGACGCAAAATTTTCTTCAAAAACGGGTGTTACCGCGTTCCGTTGGATCCTGCTCCAGGTCCGGCTTTTGACCGTTTCCACCATATCACTCACCATCTGTTCATCCACGTAGGGCCATTCCGGCCCCATCCGACCAGAAGGACGGACCGGATCGCCACCCAAAATGGCCAACTTTTCCTGATTCCGAATGAAAATATTGAAGCTCCCTGCTGAAACGGGCTGCGGACTTACACTGGTGATTGCTGCGGCCGCTGCTACTGATTTTACAAACTTTCTCCTCGAATATCGATTCTTTTCCATCATTTGAATTTTCATGTGTTAAATTTCTATTGTTTTCTTTAATCCGTTTCCGAAGGTTGTTTTTAATTTTCCAGGGTCTTTTCCTCCAACTCTTTAGTAAAGGACCTCGAAAATCAATCCATAGCCTTTTAAAATAGTACCCTTTTTTCCGGGTTAAAACGGACTGTGTAAAAACCAAAGCATAGTTTTTACTGCCAGCCGGGATTCTGCTCCAGTGCCGGATTCAATTCAATCTGATTTTTCGGAATTGCATTGAGGTAGTCCCGTCCAGGTTTGAATCCATAACCTCCGGGAAGGCTTTCCCGATAGGGGTCCAGAAAACCCTGGTCGTCCACCGGATAGGGGTTTTCATCCACCTGAGCTGCACGGAACCCACGTGGTCTTTTACCTACAATCAACTCATCCGCAGCGGCCCATCGCATAATATCATCGAACCGAAAACCTTCCATAGCCAATTCTACCCTGCGCTCCCGTCGGATTTCATTGATAATCGGTGACAGATCCGGAAAATTCCAGCCCGGATCGGTCGCAATCTCCGCCAAAACCAGCGGTGGCATGCCCACCCGGCCGCGTAATTCGTTTATGGATTTATCGAGATCTGCCTGTGTGATATTGCCCAGTTCCGCTTTCGCCTCCGCAAAATTCAACAGTACTTCTCCATACCGGTAGATGATTTCAGGAGTTTGTTCATATTGAGGTACCTGATAAATCTCCCGGGTATCATAACCCTTCCTCACTACATATCCTCCCGGTGAATTTTGCTCGATGCCCTGATTGAGAATATTGTACAGGGCGTCGTAATGGGTTACTTCCCCGGCATTATTGGTAACCCATGGATATCCGGGTACCCCGATGGTCTGATAGAACCTTGGATCGCGATCAGTAGCTTCACTGGCAAGTGACTCGTGGCCCTGGAACAAAGGACTGACCGATATTGGTAAACCATCTTCACATAAATAATAATCCGCCAGTTCCTTGGTAATGGAATGCTCATTTGGTGTCCGGCCGCGGAAATTAGGTTCTGTTCTGAATGCGGATTCTCCTTTCCCCAGTTCATTATCATATTTCTTCCATAAAAGCACCTCACTGTTTCCACTATAATCTCGATGGGTAGAGAATAAATCGTAATAATCCACATCCGGATTTCCGGTAGAATACACCTCGTACAAACCTGATTCCATGACCTGAGCGGCAGCTTCTGCGGCTTTGTTAAAATATTTTTCGGGCTGAGGATTATCCACACCAAATGGATCACCAGCGTGATATTTTTCCCATGAGCCCTCATAAAGGGCAACACGGCTCTGCATCAGAAGTGCGATCCATTTGTTCACACGGGAAGCCCCGTCGGTCTTCGCGTCCTGAAGATACAGTATCGCCGTATCCAGGTCAGCAATGATCTTATCCGCTACAAAATTCCGGGGATCTCTGTTTCGGTACAATTCTTCAGACTCTGTTCCCTGAACCGATGAAAACCATTGAATATCTCCCCAGTTTTGGAGTAATGTAAAATAGGAGATCGCCCGGAAAAAATGTGCTTCACCGAGGTATTGTTTGTATTCGTCCAGCGTATGTTTTTCCTTTACCTGGTGGTAATTGTCAAAGAAATAATTGATGCTTCGCACCCGGGAAAAACTTATACCCCCTGCCCCATCTAACGTCCGGGTACCCGCCAGAATGCTATTAAAGTTCTTGGATACCGCATTGTCTGAATCGTAATCCAATCCATAGCTGGGCACGACTGGAAAAGAGGCCGAATTGTAAAACTGATTGACGTAGGTCGCCAAATCCTCAGGCGTCCTGAAATAATCGGTCTGGCCCACCGCATCGAGGGGTCTTCGGTCCAGAAAATCCTCATTACAACTGAAAATCAAGGTAATAAAACAAATAAATGATATTATATTATGGTATTTCATTTCTCTTATAATTTAAAATGTTATGTTCAATCCAGCTGTGAGCGTAGCGGCCATAGGATATAGATATCCATTGGTGTTGTAACTGACTTCTCCCACGATAGTCTGTTCTGGATCAACCGTTTTGGGCAGGGATTTTATAGTGATGAAATTTCCACCGGAAAGGAAAACGCGTGCATTTTTGACTGGTAACTTCTGATATAAATGATCAGGTAACGTGTATCCCAGCTGAATATTCCGCAATCGCAGGTAGGCCGCATTGAGGACGTATTTGGACTGCGGCTTCCGGTTTTTCAAAGTTTCGTTGCTGAAATACGGTTTGGGAAAATAAGCATCCGTGTTGGGTCCCAGGATATTGGTTTCATCAGCAGGTCGCCAGTAATCCAGCACAGGCGCATCTTTGAATACGGCAGAATTGGCCCATGAATTGGTCAGACCCCAGAAAGCATTCACACCAAAAGCCGGAAGATAATCCTGTTTCAGATTACCGGACCAATTCATGTGGAAATCAAAATTCTTCCATTGAAAACCGCCTGCAATACCTACATTAAATCGGGGTGTACTGTTCCCTATCACCGTGAGGTCACCATGATCACTCAGTGTACGGTTCCCTTCCGTGATTTTACCATCTCCGTTCAGATCATGGTATTTCATATCGCCCGGGCCCCAGTTGGGATAGATCTCAGTTTGATCGGCCATGCTCTCTCCTTCCGTCTGGATCAACCCATCGGTTTTAAAACCCCAGATCTCTCCGATATCCTTGCCATTGTACCAATTGTCGATGAACCCGTTTTCATTTCGGTACTCCAGGATTCGCGAACGATAATCTCCCATGCTCAATTGAACATCATATGAAAAATCCTGATTGACCGATTCATGCCAGCGTAGGATTACTTCAAAACCTTTGGTTGATAGGGATGCATTGTTGGCTGTAGGAGTTCCGGTGCCCAAAGTGTAGGGCAGCGTTTCCTGCGGTCCAAACATATCCGTGGTTTTGCGGCTGTACATATCAAATGTAACCATAAGTTTGTTGTCAATCAGCCCGGCATCAAAACCAAAATTGGCCATAGTAATTGTTTCCCAGGTCAGATTTTCACTGAGGATGCCAGGTGTCAGCGCATACGGAGGTCGGGAGTTGCCAATTATCCACGGGGTCTCAGCATTGACATTGATGGTAGGTATATACAGATAATTGGAGACGTTCTGATTGCCCAGTGATCCGTATGAGGCCCTTAACTTCAAATGGCTGATTACCGGCTCGAGCGGGGTCCAGAAATGCTCCCTGGAAATCTGATAACCAACTGATGCTGATGGGAAAAACCCCCACCTGGAATCGGGTTCAAATCGGGAAGATCCATTATACCTTGCGCTGATTTCCAGCAGGTATTTTTCCTGAAAATTGTAGTTTAACCGTCCGAAAAAGCCTTGGGTAGCCCAGTCATACCTTCTGTCTGTCAACGTGGAACTTCCAAGCGCCGTACTAATCGAAGGAACGGATTCGGTGATCAGATTTTCTTTGCGGCCATTCAGGGCTTTGTAGGACTGATCTTCCTGCTCATACCCCACGAGTAGCTTTACAAAATGATTGGTGAGTTGTTTTTCATATGAACTGACCACATTGAACAACTTATAAGGTGAATGAGCCAGTACGGATTCGAATGCACTGGCTGGTTTCCCAATATTGCCCAGAGTACCATTTCCCATCACTACCCATACCGGTAGGGAAACGATGTCCCGATTGGATTCGGTTATATTATAGTTGTAAGAAATATTCGTTTTCCACCCTTCTGCCAGTTCCAGCTCTGTACCTAAAGTCACGAGCAAATCATTTTCATAGGTCTTATCCCGACCTGAGCTTTCCAGGTATCGCACCAATGGATTGGCTTCGGTTCCATCCGGATTGTAGTGGGGTTGAATGGGGCCGAAAGAATACAGACTGTTACCGATATACCGGCGTTCTACCGTAGTGATCCCGATGGGATAATCCGTAAAGGTATTGGCGTATTTGGCACTGAAATTGAACGAGAGCCAATCGGTAGCTTCAGTATTGAGATTGGCCATCAAATCGTAGCGTTTATAGTCGTCATATCCAAAACCATAGAATCCATCCTGATCAAAATAGCCAAGCGAAACATAGTACTGACTGCGCTGGCTTCCCCCGCTGATCGATACATTGTGACGCTGATCGAATTTGTAATCCTTAAACAGGATGTGGGGCCAGTCATAGTTGGCGTTACCGATCCGTCTTCCTGTAAAGACTGAGGTGGTAGGATTGGCCGGATCATACTCTGTTTTGTACGTACCATTGATAAATCCACGGATCCGTTCCATTTGTTCTTCAGGGTATTGCGGGGGCGTACCCGCATTGACCGCTGCCTGATTATAGACGGTCGCAAAAATCAGTGAATTTTCAAAATGCGGAATTCCGATAGACCGGCCAAAGATCATATTGTTGTTGTATTGGATCTGAACCTGTTCATTCTTATTCCCTTTTTTGGTAGTGATCAGGATCACGCCAAAAGGGGCTCGTGATCCATAGATCGCTGAAGAGGAAGCGTCTTTCAGGATTGAAATATCCTCGATCGTACCTGGATCAATATTGTTGATATCCATTTCCACACCATCTACGAGAATGAGCGGGGCACTGTTGCCGCTTACCGAGCCCACACCGCGGATATTGAAAGTCAGAGCGGCACCTGGCTCAGAACCGTATGCACCCAAATTTATATTGAGATTTGGTGACACCCCACGCAAAACCTCACCCAGATTGGGAATCGGTTTGTTTTCCAATTGCTCTCTGGAAACCGTAGCTACCGCACCGGTCAGGTTGGCCTTTTTTTGCGTTCCATAGCCCACTACCACGACCTCTTCCAGGGTTTGACTATCCTCCAGCAGGGTAATCGTCAGGCTGGTCTGGCCGTTAACTGAAACTTCCTGGGTCTGGTATCCGATATATGAAATCACTAAGACGGCGTTTTCATCTATGTTCTGCAATTCAAATTGGCCGTTCAGGTCGGTGGCCGTACCCTGATTGGTTCCCTTCACCAGAATATTCACCCCGATCAAGGGTTCACCCGCCCGGTCGGAAACCACTCCGGTCAGGTTCAGTTCGGGTTTCGTGAGCAAACGCAGCGGTGATTTACTCAATAGCACCGGTACCACAGTTTTGGCGGCCTTTCGTACGGGCGCGGAGGTGATCACTATAAACTTCTCATTGATTAATTCATATTTCAGTGGTTTGTCCTGCAGGATCAGATCCAGCGTTCGGGCCAGGCTACGCTGGGCCAGTTCCAAATGAATTTTGTACCCGTCAATGATTTCAGAATTATAGGCGAACCGATAGGTTGTCTGTCCTTCGATATCGGTCAACACTTCGGACAATTCTTTACCCATTGCTTCAAGTATGACCGTTTCATCCTCCAGACCTTGACTGAATCCATCATTGGCCATGAGAAGATGGAAGCTCATGATTGAAACCAACAAAAATGTAAGACTCACTTGCATCCACAATTTTCTGTGATCAATAAGTAGATTTACATTCTTTTCCGGTAGTCCAACCGAAAGAAGTAATATTTTCATAATTTTGAATGGTTTAAATGGTGATCAATTCCAATACTATTTAAATGTCAGCAGGTATTCCGGCTCCATCCGGGGTACCTGTTTTTTACTTTATCCTTCACATCCTGTGCCCGTTAATGTAACCTTGCGTCCTTCAATCTGATATTGTGCTCCGATGACCGCGGAAATAACTGCCACGATCTCTTCCAGGCTATCCGTTGGTAAGAATGAGGTTGTAAATTCACACTGATACAAACCTTTATTGACTACCCTGAATTCGCAATCCCATCGGAGCTGAATTATATCCAGCGCTTTGGCTACAGTGATGTCGTCCATTATATATTGCAAGGGTTCTAGCTCCGCTTTTTCATTTTCCTTCAGTGTCGTCCTGGTAACTTCGTAAGTATCCATATTCAGTACCATCTGATCATTCATCTCGAGAATCCCAAAATCCTGATTATGATCAGAAACTGCTACTTTCCCTCTGGTAACCGCAATCGAAAATTCATGATTGCTATCAAAGGTAGAAATATAAAAGGCTGTGCCTAGCACCCTGGTCATTAGATCATTGGATTTCACGACAAAGGGTCGGTCCGCATCGTGCCTGATATCGAAAAAAGCTTTCCCTTCCAGTTCAACTTCCCGTATTTCTTCCTGAAAACCGGGTTGGTAGGTTATTTTGGTACCAGGTTCCAGCACCACATAACTTCCGTCGGGCAGGTAATGATGGAGAGGTTCATCTTCAGCCTCGAATGTGTATGTTACGGTTCGGGATACCTGTCCTGGTTTTTGTATTTCATTAGTTTCAATGGATAAATGAAAAGAAGGTAACCAATAGAATAAAGCAGCTACTACCAAGACGATCAGCACCGCTGCCACTTTGGGAAATCGGCTTGAAAAGTACCGGGTGGTTGGTGATGAATCAATCCGGTTATTCACAAATTGCAACATTTCCTCCTTCAATTCCGCTCTTTCGATTTCTGACATTTCGGCTATTCCATCCGGCTTATCATCGAAATGGTCAAAATATTGATTCAGAAAGATGACCTCTTCGCGACTGGCCTGGCCGCGTACATACCGGGAAATCATCCGGCGCAATTCATCCTTGTTGGAAATCCTGGTCATAGTTCCCTTTTCTACAATGAGGTACCGTAAAACCCGATTTTTCCCAAAACGATGCGGATTTTTTTTAAAAAAGTCCTTAACTACTGATCCCATGTAAAATAGAATGTAATGATTCTGTAAAATCCTGTATAGTGAATGTTCATATCCTCTAATCAAGAATAACGCAGATACGTAATGAATACGAATAACCTTCAGACGATTCGTGTCGTGGTATGTGCATGCCGGGGGCAAGTTTTCGCTAA
>CBFGVZ010000152.1:0-9262 GCA_965652315.1 uncultured Saprospiraceae bacterium
AACTTTTTTTGCGTTAGTGGCTTTGTCGGGGTGGCAGGATTCGAACCTGCGACCCCCTGCTCCCAAAGCAGGTACGCTAACCGGACTGCGCCACACCCCGATAATCCAACTCTTCGGTGAAAATCGGATGCAAATATAGAATATATCAAGTAAAATAAAAAAACTTTTTGAAATATATATAAGAGTTTACCCAGACCAGAGATCGCTGATCGAAAAATTTCTCCATATCCCTGTTCTCAAATCCTCCAAATATTAAAATAGCCCCACCTACCCCCCCGGAAATTAGAAAATTCACAAAATATTCCTGTCTTTAAAAATGTTATAGTGAAAGGATGTTTTCAAAGGAAGTTTATTCTGAAATCTGTGTCCAAACCGGAATACAACAGAATAGGTGATAACCATTTATCCAAATTGAGCAATATGGCCAAAACAGATTATCAATCCATCGATGAATATCACCGGACTTTCCCTAAAGATATTGAAGTTCGGATGCAATCCATACGAGACCTGGTTCACCAGATCGTTCCAGATGTAAAAGAAGCAATCAGTTACCAGATACCGGTATTTAAAATAGGTAAACATCCCTTGATCTATTATTCGGCCTATCCCAAACACATCAGCCTTTCAAGCCCCTGGAGCGACAGATTTCGCGTTGAATTCTCAAAACAACTGGAAGATTATAAAGTATCCAGGTCAGTCATCCAATTTCCCCACGGTAAAGCTTTGCCAATGGATTTTATCGAACAAATCCTGAAGTTCCGAAAAAAAGAGATAGAAGAATAATCTTACAAGGTTCCAAATACCAGACTAACCATCAAACAACGTATTGTAAGCTTTTTATGGTCACTTTCAAATTCAAACTAATAAGACATGAATCGTAAAAAAATTTTTCTATTATGCGCTTCTGCCCTATTCCTTCTGCTAGTCAGCCGACCAGCTATTGCAAATGGCGACCCTAAACCCCTGGTTGATATCGAATCGTTGGAAACCGAAGATGATTTCAAACAGGCGTACAACATCCTGAAAGATCACGTCAAGGAATTGAAAGCCACAAAAAGGGCAGCCACAACTGAAACCGAGAAGGAATTGGTCAAAAACCAAATCCAGCAAACCAAAAATGAAATCGAAGCCGTGAAGGCCAAAGCACTTAGTGGTGGTATTTACATCGGAAGTGGCGCTTTGCTGTTGATTATCCTGTTGTTACTCATCCTGTAGATAAATTCGACGGGCTTTACTTAGGTCTGTTCGGTTACAGAACGGGTTGAATCACCCAGGCGGTCGTGATGCCCCCACTATAATGAAGCATGAGTCTGCACAAAATTCACATTGTACGGGTCATTGATTCACTTTTTTCTATGTACTTTTGCGAGCTGATAAGAACCTGATTTAGTTCAAGCTACCAGGCTCATAATCTGATGTTATGGAAAAATACTTTAAGACAAAAATCGGCCGGTTGCGGATGTTTGCTTTTTTGGAAGGTTTGACGCTTATTTTACTGGTCTTTATCGCCGTACCTTTAAAATACGGTTTCGACAAGCCGGTGCTGGTGGAACTAATTGGCCCCATTCACGGAGCATTGTTCGTGCTGTTCGTAGCTACGGTAACATGGATTGCAGTGGAAAAGGAATGGAAATTTTTCAAAACAGCGTGGATCATCTTTATTTCCAGCTTCATCCCTTTTGGCACTTTTTACATCGACAAAGCCTATTTCAGCAAATTGTAAATAGGATCATGTAACCCATTCTCCTGGGATTCCCATAAATCCTGTTGCTTTATGATCCACTTGCCGGATTTTTATTAATTTGACAACTCCAAACCATCCTGCGATATGAAATTGTATCTTCTATACTTGTTTCTGACACTCCCCGGATTACTTATTTCTGCGCATTCTCAAACAATTGATGGTACGAAAATCAGTGACATTGAAGGACCTTATATGCAGTTGGTCAGCAGGATGAAGGTATTCAATCCGGAATACGACATTTTATTCGATTATGGACAGGATACCAATCGATATATTATAAAAGGATCCAAAGTAAGGGATGAAAACGGCGATCTGATCCAATTCACCTCAATGGTCAGCGCCCTGAATTTTTTGCACAAATTCGGCTACAAGCTGATAGAAGTCATTCCCAAAAATGATGAAGCATACCTGCACTATATACTGTACAACGATCAAAAAGCACACCATAATCTTCGGTCTGAGAGGACCGATATGTCAAATCGTAATGTACTCCGAACAGGTGCAGATCAACTGGAAAAATACCTTCCGTTGCTCAAAGGCAAAAAAGTTGGCATTCTGGGAAACCAGACCTCCATCGTGGGAAATCCAGACCATCATTTGGTGGATGTTTTAATCGAAGAGGGAGTAAATGTTCGGTTTGCTTTTGCACCGGAGCATGGCTTTCGGGGTAATATCGAACGCGGGGAAAAGGTGAGCAAGGATGTTGACGATAAAACGGGAATTACCCTGCATTCCCTATACGGACCCAATGAAGCAGCCCAATCGATTGTAGCCTCAGCTGATGTGATGATCTATGACTTGCAGGATGTTGGGGCGCGGTTTTACACCTATATTACATCACTCCACCGACTCATGCAACTGTGCGCAGATGCAGGACGACCTCTGATCGTATTGGATAGACCCAATCCCAATGGCGACCAGGTGAACGGACCTGTTCGCAAAAGCGACCAGTTCAAGTCCAATGTCAGCTACCATAAAATCGCCATGGTCCATGGATTAACTGTGGGTGAACTGGCTCATATGATCAATGGCGAAGGTTGGTTGGACGGGGGTGTCCAATGTGATCTTACAGTTATTCCGGTCGACGGATACACGCATTCCACATTGTATGTCCCTCCCGTCATACCCTCTCCCAGCCTGCCCAATTATCTCTCTATCCGTCTTTACCCTTCTCTTTGCCTGTTCGAAGGGACGGACATCAGTGTAGGAAGAGGAACCGATTTTCCATTCCAGGTGATCGGGTATCCAGATCCGGTGTTCGGCGATTTCACATTCATTCCGGGTTCCAGAACGGGCATGTCCGCCCATGTGGAACAGCAGGGAAAGAAATGCTACGGGGTAGATCTGCGGAATATTGATCCACGGGACTTTACATTTACATTACAGTATTTCGTTGATTTTTATCAGAAATCCACTTTCAAGGACAACTTTATTTCTCGGCCGGATTTCTTTGACAAACTGGCCGGAAATGACAGTCTGCGAAATAAAATACGGGAAGGATGGAGTGCACAAGCCATTGAAGCGAGTTGGCAGGATGAGCTCAGTGATTACAAAAAAATGCGAAAGAAATATCTCCTCTACGAAGATTTTGAGTAATACTGCCGATTCGCCAGGCTTGTTACCAAATGACCGGAAATGTACTAACATAAAATCGATAATTTTCCGGGGTTGAATCTGAATTTAATCTGGTGATTCGTGAAATTGGATAGAATACAGGTCATTTCGACGATCCTGTAAATTGCGTACGCTACCGTAATAATGTAATTGCTTCAACAAATTCAAATCGAGATCGGCAATCAGGATTGACTCCGTATTGGGTGCAGCTTCGGCTTTGATTCCGGAATCGGGAAACGGATAATCACTCGGTGTAAACACAACTGACTGGGCGTACTGAATATCCATATTGTGGATGATAGGCATATTCCCTACGCTGCCTGCCATCGCCACATAGCATTCATTCTCGATAGCTCGCGCCTGGGCACAACTCCGTATTCGTGTGTATCCATTTTGCGTACCCGTGTGAAATGGCACAAATAGAATTTCCATGCCTTCATCCGCCAGTTTACGCGAAAGCTCTGGAAATTCCACATCATAGCAAATCAGAATACCAATTTTACCACAGTCTGTATCAAATGAACGCAAAATATTTCCCCCTTTCAATCCCCATGACTGAGTCTCATCAGGAGTAACATGTAACTTTTCATATTGATCAACCCGGCCGTTCCGATGGCACAAAAATCCAGCCTGGAACAATTGATCATTTTTCAACAAGGGCATGCTCCCTGTGATGATATTGATGTTGTATTTGATGGCCAGTTTACTGCATGCATCCATTACAACATCAGTGGAACGGGCTAGTTTTCTTATGGCCATCAACTCTGGCATTTCGTTGAAATTGGCCATCATCGGAGCTGAAAAATATTCCGGTAACAGAACGAAATCGGATTGGTGGTGAGAAACTGCATCCACGAAATATTCAACCTGTTCGATGATTTCTTCCACAGTTTTAAACAATCTCATCTGCCATTGTACGAGCCCGATCCGAACCTTACCGGCGCGGCTAAGCAACATTGGCTCATCCGGTTTGTGGGGTTTCTGATAGTGAATATTGTGCCATTCCATCAGAATTCCGAACTGTCTGGATTCATCGTCTCCGGCCATATAATGACGTATGATTTTCTGCGGTTGAAAATCATTGGACAGTTGAAAACTCAGGGCAGGATCGTGGATTTCTTTGCTTTTGACTTTTAAGATATACTCTTCCGGTGCCATTTTATCCGCATACTCGGAGTACCTCGGAATACGACCACTGATAATCAGTGACCGCAGGTTAAGTCGTTCACACAACGCTTTCCGGGCGTTATACAATCGACGGCCCAAGCGCATACCTCTATAGTTCTGATGCACAAATACATCAATTCCGTACATGACATTTCCTCCGGGATGATGTGTTTCAAAGGTGTTGTTGGCTGTAATTTCCTCGTAGGTATGGTCATCACCGATCCGGTCGTACTCGACGATAATAGAAAGCGCACTTCCTACCACTTTCCCATTGACTATGGCCACGAATTGTCCTTCAGGAAACTTATCGATCAGCACCTTCACCTGTTCTTCCGTCCAGCTCACATCAGTCCAACGCGGATAGGCTTCTTCCATTGATTGAAGTAATTCCTTGAAATCGGAGAAATTCAAATGCCGGATTTCAATGGTTGGTGCTTTTCGTTCTGTGTCAGCCATCTTTGCAAGTTTAAACAGCCCCGATCATCCGTCTATGTCAGGATGATTCGGGAATTCATCGGTTTTGATCCATTATGGCCTTCATGGTACTACCGATCTCAGCAGGTGATTTTACAACTGTAATACCACATTCTTCCAAAATGGCCATTTTAGCAGCCGCTGTATCATCCTTACCTCCAATGATCGCTCCGGCATGGCCCATGGTCCGACCTTTGGGGGCGGTTTGTCCCGCAATAAAACCCACCACTGGTTTTGTGCCATGTTCCTGGTACCACCGGGCCGCTTCCGCTTCCAAATTACCACCTATTTCACCAATCATCACTACGCCTTCTGTTTCCGGATCGTTCATAAAAAGTTCCAGGGCTTGCTGGGTGGTCGTTCCGATCACAGGATCTCCCCCGATACCAATGGCAGTCGTTATCCCCAGACCAGCTTTGACAATCTGATCTGCAGCTTCATAGGTCAGGGTGCCCGACTTGGATATCACACCAATATTCCCTTTTTTGAATACGAATCCCGGCATAATTCCCACTTTGGATTCCTCTGGAGTAATCACCCCGGGGCAATTGGGTCCCACCAGCCGACAATCAAAATCAGATAGGTAAGCTTTGGTCCGCACCATGTCCTGAACCGGAATGCCTTCGGTAATACAAACAATAGTCTTGATCCCTTCTGCGGCAGATTCCATCACAGCATCCGCAGCAAAAGCCGGTGGCACAAAAATGATAGATACATCAGCACCGGTTTCTGCAACCGCCTCAGCGACAGAGTTGAATACGGGTCGATCCAAATGGGTTTGCCCGCCTTTGCCGGGCGTCACTCCGCCCACAACGTTGGTACCATATTCTATCATCTGTCCGGCATGAAAGGTTCCTTCTGTTCCGGTAAAGCCCTGAACTAAAATCTTTGAGGCTTTATTCACTAATATTGACATGCGATTTAATTCTTTTCGATGATGAAGACGTCTTCATCAGATTTTTTGAAATAATATTTTTCACGCGCAAACCGCTCCAGGTTGCTATTCAATTCCTTCCGGGCTTCCCTTACTACCTGGATCTGTTCCTGGTAATATTCCTTGTTACGCTCCAACTCGTTGATTTCATGGCTGAGTTGAAGCTGGTTGGTCAATTTATTTTGGTCAAAAAACATCATCCATACCAGAAATGCCATCGTTGCCACGATGTATTTGTTCAGGAATATGGGGGGTATCGCAGACAGAAAACGGGAGTAGCTGTTTTTTATGATATTCATTTTTCCGCATTTTGGCTTTTGGGTCAGACAGGGTTTTCCAGATCATTCATCAATCTTGATCGCCCTTCTTTACTCATCATTATCAAATCGCAGACAATATAGAAAAAATATCTAACCCAGCAAGGCCTTACCCAAATAAATTCCACTGCTATCTAATTGTTCTTCAATACGTAATAATTGATTATATTTTGCAATACGATCAGAACGTGACGCTGAACCTGTTTTGATCTGACCGGTATTAAGGGCTACTGCCAGGTCAGCAATGGTAACATCCTCGGTTTCTCCGCTTCGGTGACTCATGACTGAAGTATATGCATTGATGTGAGCCAGGCTGACTGCGTCTATGGTTTCTGTCAGCGTACCGATCTGATTTACTTTAATCAGGATCGAATTGGCTGCCCCGCCGATGATCCCTTTCTCCAGCCGGTCCACATTCGTAACGAACAAGTCATCACCCACCAATTGTACTTTTTGTCCCACTGCCTCTGTCAGTTTCTCCCAACCGGCCCAGTCATCTTCATCCAATCCGTCTTCGATGGAAAAAATAGGATATTTGTCGATCCATTCCTGCCAGTACCCGACCATTTCGTCGGAAGACAACTTTCTCCCATCAGATGAGGCAAAGTAATAAACCTCTTCGTCCCGGTTATAAAATTCCGAAGCTGCTGCATCCATAGCGATATAGAAATCATCGCCCGGAATATAACCCGCCTTTTCAATTGACTGAAGAACAATCTCGATCGCTTCCTGATTGGATTTGATATTGGGAGCGAATCCACCCTCATCGCCTACGTTGGTGGAATACCCTTTGGCTTTCAGTACCGATTTGAGATGGTGAAATACTTCCGTCCCCATACGCAGACCTTCGCTGAACCGATCAGCCCCGATCGGCATGATCATAAACTCCTGAAAATCGATACTGTTATCCGCATGGGAACCTCCATTGAGGATATTCATCATAGGTACTGGCAATATATGGGCATTGGTGCCTCCCACATAACGATAAAGTGGCATTCTGGCTTCGTTGGCAGCGGCTTTAGCGGCGGCCAGAGAAACTCCGAGAATAGCATTTGCCCCTAGCCTGGACTTATTGTACGTCCCATCGAGCTCTATCATCAGGTCATCGATATATCTTTGGTCACCTACTTCTACTCCGATCAAAGCCCGGGAAATTTCATCATTGACATGATCCACGGCTTTGAGCACGCCCTTACCCAGAAAACGATCTTCATCGTTATCTCTCAGTTCCACGGCTTCATATTGCCCGGTCGAAGCACCGGATGGTACGGCTGCCCGTCCCATAAAACCGGTTTCGGTCAACACTTCCACTTCTACCGTGGGATTGCCCCGGGAATCCAGTATTTCCCGGCCTTTTATTTCTATTATTGCACTCATGCAGGTATGTTTTTAAATTTTTTGACTTCTGAAATAAACTGATCAAACAGATAACGGGAATCGTGTGGTCCTGCAGAGGCTTCAGGATGATACTGCACCGAGAATGCATTGTGGTTTCGGATCCGGATACCCTCGATGGTCTGATCATTGAGATTGCGATGCGTAATTTCTACCTTATCAAGGTTGGATTCGATCGCTTCCGGACTGACACCGAAACCATGATTCTGAGTGGTAATTTCACCGAGACCGTTAATTTCGTTCAGTACCGGATGATTTGCCCCGCGGTGGCCATGGTGCATCTTATAGGTTGGAATGCCAGATGCCAGCGCAAATAACTGGTGTCCCAGACAAATTCCAAATGCGGGACGTTCATCTGTGATCACCCGACGGGCCATTTCGATGCCGTAATCCATTGCAGCGGGATCTCCGGGGCCATTGGAGATAAAAATTCCATCCGGATTCCAGTCGATCACATCCTGATAGGATGCGGATGCCGGAAAGATCCGCAGGTAAGCCCCCCGGGCAGCCAGATTCTGTAGAATGCTGTTCTTCACTCCATAATCCACAACTGCAATTCGCAATTCAGAATCCTCATTCCCTACTTCATAAATATCCGAAATCCCCACTTTGGAAGCTAATTCCAACCCTTCCATGGATGGAATCTGCCTCACCATCCGCTTTAGTTCTTCAACGTCGGAAATTTCAGAAGAAATGATCGCGTTCATTGCGCCTTCATTGCGTATCTTTCTCACCAGTGCCCGTGTATCGATATTGGAAATGCCCACCAGTCGGTTATCTTCGAAATAGCTCTGGAGGGACTGGTTAGCCTGCTTGCGAGAAAAGTGCTCACTGAAATTACGGCATACAAAACCGGCGATTTTCACGCCATTGGATTCCTGTTCAGAATCTTTACAACCATAATTCCCTACGTGTACATTAGTACTCACCAGAATCTGGCCAAAATAAGAGGGATCGGTAAAGGTCTCCTGATAGCCTGTCATACCCGTATTGAAGCAGATTTCACCCGTTGTGGTGCCTTTCGCGCCAATAGCATGACCCGTAAACACAGTTCCGTCAGCTAATACTAAGTACGCTTTTACCGGTGCGTTTTGGTCTGTCATTTTATGAATTTAAATCACATGATTTTGGATTGATGCAAATATACCTGAAACATTTGATTATAACCAAAACGTCTCAGATATAAGCAAAAAAAAAGCCGGTAAGAACCGACTTTTTTTTAAAATTTTTACTCTTCTTCTTCAGCTGAAGCTCCGGTAGTAGCGGTTGCAACAGCGGCTTTCGCGCCATCGCCTCCTCCTCTTCGCGAACGTCTGCTACGACGCGTTTTTTTCTGCCCGGGCACATTGCCGTCATGCAAATCATAAGTTTCATTGAAGTCCACAAATTCGATCATCGCCATCTGTGCGCCGTCTCCCTTTCGGTATCCCATTCGGATGATCCGTAGGTATCCACCTGGTCGGTCGCCAATTGCCATCAGGATCGGGCCAAACATTTCCTTTACGGCCTCTTTATCCTGCAGGTTGTCAAAGATCACCCGCCGGGCATGCATATTGTTGGCGCGTGTTTTGGTGATCAGCGGTTCAAGGAAAGGTCTGAGCGCTTTCGCTTTTGCCA
>CBFGVZ010000153.1:0-9010 GCA_965652315.1 uncultured Saprospiraceae bacterium
TTCCCGCTTTCACAGCCTGACTGTACCTGTGCAAACATTTATCCTTGAACTTTGCAGCCTACCCATATCGGTATCCCGGCAGGCTCCATTTTGCATCAAGGCGATTGAAAAATACTTTCACTCTATAAACTTCACATTATCAATATACACCGTAAACGGAGGCTGCGGATTACTGCTGCCGTTCTCCTGCAGGATCAACTCACTCAATATTTCCGGGCTACCCAGATCACTCATCGGAATGGTATAATCGGTCCACTCCCCTTCCGTCAGCGTTATTTCAAAACTGGCTCCCCAGTTGATATTGAAATTGATCAGCTTGCCCGTGGTCCCCGGTCCGCCATATACCGATATTTCTACCGCTGAATACGGGGTTAGATTGAGGGAACCATGATGTAGCTGGATTCCACTCCAACCTTCGGTATAAGTCCGCTCATAGGAATAATCCCCCTCGCGGGCTACCGCAGTGCTTAGAAATTCGTCGGTGCCACCCCATCCCCAGTTTTGAATGCCATCATGAAGACCCTCTGCATAAAACACGTAGGGTATTTCGATGACATTGAGCTCCGTCTCGCTGACCACCTCTCCCAATGCAGTCCGCACGGTCACAGCATTGGCCGTAGCACCTTCCGGTATGGTCAGCAGAATCTCCGTTTCACTTTCCACGCTGTATTCTGTCACCTCCACTTCCCCGATCCAAACTGACAGCACATCGATAAAAAATTTACCTAAAACCATAACCTGCTCACCGGTACGCCCGCCCGCAGCCGGATCAAAACCCTGAATCTCAGGTGTCTTTGCTAATACCTCAAAAGGCAGAGACGCCTCCCCGCCCGGAGTCGAAACGGTGAGCTCAATCATGCCCGGTGTCATATCGGGAACCACTGCGGTGATACTGGTCTGGCTCGCCTCAAAGGGAGTCACAATACTGTCCCACCTCAACGCGAATGCTCCGCGGAGATAATTTCCGGAAATCGACACCGGATAGGTCGGTTTGGCCTGTACCGGAAACACTTCTGAAAGCAACGGTTCGTACAACACCTTAAACGGAACCGTGGCTGAAGGACCGAGATTTTCAGCCACCACTCCGGCATAATATACCGTAATGGAAGTTTCACCTTCCTCCAGTTCTTCCGGTACTGTCAGTGTAATTGAACCCGCCGATTTATCAAAATTATTCACATCGATGTTTCCGAATTTCACCCCGACCACGGAAGACAGTTCCTCTCCGGTCAGAACCACCTGATCACCCCGCAAACCTTCCCCTGGCATGACCTCCATAATGACCGGTTTCAGGTAGCCTACCGGTTGTTCATCGTCCTCGCACCCCAACACCAGCAGGGAAGACAGGGACAGAAACACCAAAATATTTTTTATCGTAAATTTCATCGTTGTCCTTTATTTTTAATTAAACTAATGGGCCATTCGAAACGATCAGATAAATCCCAAATCATCCACGTACATAATATAAGGGGCCTGCCCCTTGTCCTGGATGACCAATTCGCTGACCTGCGATGGATTTCCGATGGCCGAAAGGGGAATCGTATAATCCGTCCAGACACCTTCGTGAACCACCAATTCAAAAGGCGTGGATGGTCCGCCAGGAGTCTCAGTGATATAAATCTGGGTCAGCTTTCCTTCGGTGCCCGGGCCGCCAAATATGGAAACCTTAAGGGAGGTATAAGGAGTTAGCGAGAACCCTTCATGGGTAATCTGGAAACCACCCCAACCGCCGGTATAGGAATGTTTGGCAGAATACAAGCCACTTTTGACGGGTGTTTCGTTGTCCCAGACGGTCGTACCTGACCAACCGGCCTGGTTCCATCCTTCGGGCACACCGTCGGTATAAACGGAATAATTGAATCCAAAAGTGCCGGCGGAATACCCTGTACCCGAGGTCGTCGTCACGCTGATATAAGAAACCCCAATGCCCTCCGGCACCACCACGGTGATCACGTCAGACTCTCCTTCTTCCCCAGGCACATGAGATAAAATCTCCGCATCGGTAGGGGTATCCGTAACCGCATCGACAAAACTCACCTTCTGAAGTCCCTTGAAATACAGGCCTGTAATGACAACCTTTTCACCGGCCACCGCAACCGCTGGTGAAAAATTGGTAATGGAGGGAACGGGCTGCTCGATTTCAAATGACATTTGGGCTTCACCATACAGCGTCACAACCTTCACGGTGCTAAGTACATTGGGTCCGGGAAAGGGCGCACCACCGGGGATGCTGATAATAATATTGTCATCCCGTACCATCGTGGCATTGAGGGCGGCCTTCACCCCGCTAAAATACACTTCCTGAGTGGTTGCCAGGTTCTGTCCGATTATGGCATAAAATTCATAACGATCACCGCTTTGCGTGGTAGAATCTTTGGCAATGATCCGGACGCGTTCTATGACGGGCGGTCCTGGCTGTTCTTCTTCCTCACACGAAGTCAATAACGAGCCGCCAAAAAACAGAAACAGCAGCAGTAATGCACTGTAATATTTCACTCCATTTATGTTTCTATGTTTCATATTCAGTTATTTTCAACCTTGATTAAAATCATATGCTACCGGTTCGTCCTTCAGATTGGGATAATTGGATATTTCAATCTCCGGAATCGGCAACCTGAAATTTCCGGAATTCACATCGTAATTTTTGGGACCGGTGTAATTCGGCTCGTCTTCGATTTTCCAGGAAACCGCTATCTGACGGGTTTCACCGCCAATGGTGCGATCCACGTAAAGCGTGGGGGTAATCCGGACAAATCCCCGGTTCTGAGTACTCAGTAATTCATACGCCAATTCGGGATTGTAATAATGCAACCGGACAAAATCATACCAGGACTGTCCTTCCATGGCAAATTCCACCATTCGCTCATTTAAAATATCCATAAAGGTAATCTGGGTTTTGGGTTGCAATCCGGCGCGTTGACGGACCAAATTGAAGTAATTGAGAGCCTGGGGATCATTGGTGGATTCCTGATTTCCGAGAATGGCCTCGGCATAGGTCAGATACACATCCGATAACCGGAGCATATAGGTTTGGATTTCGGTGCGCTGCTGGGCCACCCGGCCACCGTTATCCTCCGGTCGTCCAACCACATATTTTTTGACCCAGGCCCTGTTATTGTAACCACTTCCGCCCAGGGGGACGATGAGCTCCTGGACCTCCGAGTTTCCATTTTCATCCAAAACCTGCTGATGAATGTAGGAATAATGGTCATCCGGCAACATAAAGGTAGCTTTCTGCCGGGTATCGGGTGTGGATCCGTTTTCGACTAGTCCTTCGTACAGATCCAGAATGTACATCGATGCACCAAGATCACCACCCCAGCCATCGGAAAATCCGGTAATCGCAGAGCTAAATGCCAGATAGGCCTGTACGCTGTTCTGCGAACCCCAGTCCGATCCGTCGTAAGTCCATTGAAGGGCGAACAGCGTTTCCGAATTATTGTTGTTCGCTATTTTATACAGATCCGCATAATTTTCCATGAGGGAGGCACCGCTGTTGTCAATGACGTCCAGAGCCAGGATGCGGGCGCTGTCGAGATAAACCTGATTGCGGTTGCCGGGAGTGGCACCGATCCCGGCGCGGGTCAGATACACTTTGGCCAGCATGCCCTTAGCCGACCACGATGTGAGACGACCCGGTTCCTGTGGCGTGTCGGGCAGATGCGTCACCCCGTATTTAATATCCCGGGTAATGAATTCCCAGACACTTTCTACGGTATTACGTTTGATCTCCCGCGGAAATTCAGCCGATTCTACATTGTCGGTGATGATCGGTACTGGGCCCCAGTTCATCACCAGAAACCGATATGCGACACCGCGCATAAAACGCGCTTCAGCTATGGCAGCATTGATCAGGTCTTCAGGTATGGAAGGATCGGCGTACTGCCGGATATTTCGCATGGTCATATTGGCGTGGGCAACCACCTTGAAAAAGGCACTCCAGGAGGCACTGTTTTCTGCTGTGAGGGCCGTCGTCCGAAACTCGATGTTCTCCAGTTGGTAAGAATAATTGGCACTCAGCATACCGCCCCGGCCATCGCCGATCCCATGGGATGCCTTGTCGTTGTAATCGAACCAGGCGATGTTGTACAAAGGTGCTGTACCGGCCAGAATCTGATCCGGTGTCTTCCAAAAATTGGCATCCACGATGGTGTCATCAGGCGGACGCTCGATAAAATCCTCACTGCATCCGGCAATAAACAAGGTGGCGAAAAGGGCAGTAATTATGATATATCGGGTTTTCATCTCATTCTTCATTTTGAATTAAAAATCTAGTTCTACGCTGAATGTGTAAACCGGTGTAAGCGGATACCGTCCGTAATCCAGTCCGATGGGGGCGTTATCCTGCGCGGCATTGTTGCCCACGTATGCCCCCACTTCAGGATCGTAACCCGAGTAATCGGTAAAGGTGAACAGGTTCTGTGCTCCCACCGTAAGTCGTGCTCCGCGCAACACATTTTGGTCGCTCAGAATCCGGGAAGGGAGACTGTATGATAATTGTACATTTTTCAGTCGGAGGTAGGTGCCTTTTTCCACGAACTGATCAGTGAACCGTAGCCGGTTTCCATTGGTGCTGTTAGGAGAAATTCGCGGGATATATGTGTCGGCATTAGACAGGGTTACGTTTTCACCTTCCCCCTGCAGCCTGGCATACAAAAAGGTCTCCTCCATCAGATTCCGTCCCAGATTGATATTATTTGGATTGGTATTGTCAAACCGGATCAGATTGTACACATCATTGCCGTACACACCGATAAACAGGACGGACAGGTCAAATCCACCGTAGGAAAAAGTATTGGTCAGGCCGTAGGTTCCTTTTGGCCAGGGATTGCCGATGTCGGTTTTATCCTGTTCATTGATAATGCCGTCGCCGTTCAAATCCTTAAATTTGATGTCACCTACCCAAACGTTGTCTTCACTGATCGGAAGGCGATTGCCATTGTTGTCAGCCGGTACCGGGCTGTTCTGGGCATCTTCCACAGACTGGAACAGGCCATCGTACAGGTAACCCCTGAAAAGCCACGGCGCTTTTCCGACCGCAGACCGTTGTTCCCAGTTGTTACCAGATCCGGTATCGCCAATATACCAGGGAACCCTGGGCGGGATAAAATCAGCACCGGAATAGATTTCGGTCAGTTTGGTGCGGAACATGGAGAAATTGGCATTCATCCTCCAGGTAAATCCGCCACGGTCTATATTCACCGTCTGAAGTGAAAACGACATCCCCTTATTTTCCAGTGCACCTACGTTGATCGGAGGAGGATTGATGGCACCCGTGCCGTTGGTTCCCAGGAAGATCGGTAAGGGGGCATCCAGGATTAGGTTATCCGTATTTTTGATGTAAAAATCGCCTTCTAACTGGACCCTATTGTTGAAAATATTCAGGTTGAAACCGATGTTATTGGTCTGGGTTTCCTCCCACTGTAGTTCCGGATTGGAATACCGGCCCTGTCTGAATCCTTTACCCCAGGGTGTGGCGGAGGGTGAAAGCGGACCGAACCAACTCGTGTTGCCCTGATTACCGGTGATCCCTGTTTCAAACCGGATCTTGAATTCATCCAGGAATCCGACGTCTTGCAGGAATGGTTCCTCGGACAGCCGCCAGGCGACCGATGCGGATGGGAATGTTCCCCATTTCCGATCCCGGCCAAATCGTACGGAACCATCGGTCCGCACGGCACCCTGAAAGTAATATTTTTCAGAATAATTATAATTGATCCGTCCAAAATAGGATTCCATGGCCCAGGAACCGCTGCCTCCGCCGGTGGTAGCATTTCCGTCATCACCGATATTGAGATCAGGGATTTCATTGGTCACAAAACCGGATTTGGAACCGGAAAGGTTTTCCCAGGTAGATTCCTGGGATTCGTGGCTGGCCATCAGGTCGATCTTGTGGTTCCCTAATTGGGTGTTGTACTGAAGCATCTGGTTCCAGTTCCAATAAAAGCTGTTGTTGGAACGGACATTGAGAGAGGCCTCGTCATTGGTTCGGTTACCGATACGATAGGTAGGAGTAAAATTGTCCTGTCGCAGGTTTTCGATATTGGAGTTCATGCTGGTACGGAACACCATGCCTTTGAACAGGTCGATGTCCACGTTCACCCCACCCAGAAACTGCTTGCGTTTCATATCGTTTTCGGTCAGATTGGCAATAGCCACCGGATTGAGCGGGGTAAACTGAAGGCTGCTGGCATTCGCTTCGTCGGCTCCGCCCCAGGTTCCATCCGGATTTCGGACGGGCACATTGGGAGCAAGTCGCAAGGCATCATTTATAATACCCCGCTGGGTAGTGGATAATTGTTGATCGGTCTGACTATAGCTCAGGTTAGCGGATAACCGGATCCATTCCCGGAGTGAATTGTTGATATTGAGTCGCACGCTGCTCCGTTCGAAGCCCGATCCCAGGGCGATCCCTTCCTGATCGTAATATTCCCCTGAAAGGTAATACTGTGTGCTCTCACTTCCACCGCTCAGGCTGAGCTGATGTTTCTGGAGGGCGGCCTGACGGAAGAGGGCATCCTGCCAGTTGGTGCCGGGTCCCAGCAGGGACAAATCCTGGAATTCGGTACGCGGTTCCTGGCCCTGGAGTGCCCGCATTTCGTTGATCATCTGGGCATACTGTGGCAGTGTCATCGTCGGTAACGAGGTCGGTTCATCCTGCAGGCTGTAGAGGTAACTGTAATTGATTTTGGTTTCGCCGGCCCGACCTCGCTTGGTAGTGATCAACACCACGCCATTGGTGGCGCGAGAGCCATAAATAGCAGTCGCGGACGGACCTTGCAGAATTTCGATATTCTCGATATCAGCAGGATTGAGATTGGCCAATGGATTGGACGAGCTCGCATCGCCGTAGCTCACCGATTCGTTTTGTTTGATCTGTACACCATCGATTACGTACAGCGGTTGGTTGCTGCCATTGAGCGTGCTGACTCCGCGGATATTCACCGAAATTCCTCCTCCTGGCTGGCCAGTATTTTGAGTGATGTACACTCCTGCTGCACGGCCTTGTATGGCTTGCTCAATGGTGGTATTGACGGATCGTTCGATCGCTTCAGCACCAATGGATACCTGGGCTGTGGACAGGTCGCTGCGTTTCATTTCTCCGTAACCGATGACCACGACTTCATCGAGCAGTTCGGCGTTGGAAACCATGATCACGTCCAGTGTCGATTGGCCGTTCAATTGGATTTCCTGACTATGGTATCCGATGTATGAGAACACCAGGATGGCGTTTTCATTGATGTCGTCAAACCTGTACCGGCCTTCAAAGTCCGTAGCGGTACCCCTGACGGTACCTTTCACCTGGACGTTGACCCCGATCAAGGGTTCTCCGGAATCATCTGTAACCATTCCGGATACATTTATCGCCAGAGGCTTTAATTCCCGGAATGAGCGTTCGAATAGTCTGGATACGGGCAAAGGCCTGGTCTGACGTATTACCCGATTCTCGTCGGCTGAAGCAATGGATTCCATATGTTTGACCATCTTACGAATCGACTGGATGCCTTCACGGTCCATTTTATATATGATCACAAACCGTTCGTCAAATACCTTATAAAGGAGATTTGTGCCATCGAGAATGGCGTTTACCGCTTCATCCAGGCTTTGGTCCAGGTCCGTTTCATAATAGACGGTCAGGTCTTTCACGATTTCGCGGTCAAACGAGAAATACACGTTATAGTTTTTACTGATTTCCCGTATGGCTTCCAGAAAATTCATTTCTCTGGGATGGTCCGGGGCTGCATCGACTGTCTCAAATCGGAACAATCCCAGAAAAAGTAAAAGCATAAAATTCAATTTTAATCGTCTACACTTTCTATATTTCATATTTCGCGAGTTAATTTGTAAAATTCAGTTACGGATTGGTCGCTTCTGCTTCCCCACCGCATTATTTCTGCA
Source organism: uncultured Saprospiraceae bacterium (assembly GCA_965652315.1). Classification (GTDB taxonomy): domain Bacteria; phylum Bacteroidota; class Bacteroidia; order Chitinophagales; family Saprospiraceae; genus Membranihabitans. The sequence goes on from CBFGVZ010000153.1 coordinate 7,900, forward strand.
CAACATATTTGCCATTTACCAGAGTCATCTGAAGTCCCATGGTCAGTTCGAAGGCTTCCCGGGTGGTTTCCCAATCCGAATAGGGCACCCCGAAGTTCATTTTTTTCTGCGCGAGATCTGCATCGGGGATGATGTATTCGATACCGTACACCTGGCTCACTTCTTCCAGAATTTCGGCCACGGATTTGTCTTCAAAATACAGGACGCCATTTTTCCAGGAGGCCTCTTTATCCGGATCATTTTCTGTATCGTTTATCACCTGATCTACCATTTTGGAATAGCTGATTTTCTGGCCTGGTAACATAATCAGGGTATCTGCCCGGGAACGGTTACCCTCGAATCCCAGTTTCACCTTTCCTTCCCGCAGGAAGACCTCAGTGTTGGTATTACGGTTGAGCACGTTGAACGAGGTACCCAATACTTCGATGTTGAGGTCTGGCGTACTGACGCGAAATTTTTGATTTTGATCCAGATGCGTCACTTCAAAAAAGGCTTCTCCCGTAAGGCGGACCTGTCGCACGCCGGTTTTCTCCCATTCATTATCCCAGCTCATAGTGGAATTGGCGTTGAGTTCTACACTTGAGCCGTCGGGCAGGAGAATCGTTTCACGTTCCCCAAATCCCGTAGCATAAAAAGTGGTGGACCGGTCCCGGTTCAGGGCAATCAATGCAAAGATTAATACCAAAAACCCGGCTGCCACGCCGCTCCACCATTTCAGTGATCTGATCCGAGCAGATTTTTTCGACACCAGTTGTTGTGTATATCTTATTTCTCTTGACAATTCTTGATCGATATCGGCGTTGGAAGTTTTTTCCCAGGTCTCTGCTAATTGGGGATTGATGGTGTTTTCATGTTTGCTCACAAGGGCATAGAATTCTTCGAGTTCTTCCTGCGTAATAGATTCATTGGTCAACCTATTGTAGAGTTGTACGATTCGTTGTTGAATTTTCTTTTGATTATCGTGAAGGGACATATGTAATCTGGTTATTTGGGTAGTATGAGTGTTGGGGAAGATAGATGTACTAGTGGGGCAAATGTTAAAGTTTTGGAAGGGGGAGATAGAACGCAGATGACGCAGATAGGGCTGATGATCGCAGATGTGGAGGGTGTG
>CBFGVZ010000154.1:0-8898 GCA_965652315.1 uncultured Saprospiraceae bacterium
GACTTCGGTTAGGTCACAGAACCAACCATGGATCCACCCGGATTCACTCGTTTATTCCAAAAACCGGATCGAATCTGTCTTTCTGAATCCGGTCAGATTCATCGACAATTCCTGATCAATCTCCAATATAGCAAAGCTGTTGTTCTCCAACCCACTGCCCTCCACGGCTGCCGGAAGTGTATAGTACACGATATCGTTGATGGTACTCATATCGCCGGGGTGGTAATGGCCCTGGATCACCAAAATGACATTTCCCGCCTCTTCCAGTATATTCCGGACCGCCGCTGCATTGCGGACACAATAGGAGGCATTCCCTTCTTTTTCGTCCAGGCGTTGATGAACAAAAACGATAACGGGTTTTTTGGTTCGATTGAGGTCCTGGTGCAACCAATCCAATTGAGCGGGGAGAATATTGGAATCCTTCCAGTCGAAATTTCCGTGGTCATACTCCTCGCCTGAGGAGGTGTAATTGGCATCCAACACGACAAAATGGAAGTTCTTTTTATCGAACGAATAATAGCTTTTGGGGGGATTGATCCCGCTGATCGTCACCCCATCCAAAAACTGTTGCTTGGAGATGCTGTCGTGATCGTGGTTGCCCAACGCGTGGTACGTGGGACCGTGGAATCGATTCAATTCGTGTGAAATGGTCTTTAGGTATTCCAGCGTTTCCGATTCCACAGGCGGATCGTTCTGATCTTTGAAATCACCGATTTGGATAAGGAAGTCGACCTTTTCACGGTTCATCACGGAGACGCATTCAGCCAATTTTTGAAGCGATTCTCTGTAATAACGGGAACTTCCATCGGGAGTGTCCCGGTCGGCAAAATGCAAATCGGTGATCAAACCGAACCGGATCGAATCCCCGCGCCATGGGAATGGTAATTTCCCCAATGTCAGCCCCCCGATCAGCGTGGTAGAAGCATATAAAAATTCTTTTCTGTTCATATTGATCTCAGTTCCTCGGGTAAGGTTATAAAAAATTATCTGTCGCCCCAATTAGCCTGTATAGTTATCATCGGTCCTGGTTCATTATTCCACCGGGTATGGTTTGCTGGTTAGTGGAAAAGTGGAAATGTAAAAATCAGGATCGATTCCGATGTCGGAATAATTTATACCAGCCTTCACAGGGACAGCGTTCCATTGATCGGAAGCATCGTCCAACCATTTTTCCTCACCGGCAATCGTAATCCGTGTGGGCATCGCAAAGCCCTCAACGACGTTGTCGTATCGATAACGCAAATGCCCCTCGTCCAACCAATAACTCAGTACCGGTATCCGGGTATCCCGCACGTACTGATCAAAAAAGGAGGTCAGATCGAAATTGATTCGGTCATCGAGGTAACCTTCGATATCGTCAGCTACCACGGTCTGATGGTAAAACGTCTCATTCAATCCCCTCAGCAATTCCCGCCATTGCTCATCATCATTTACGATCTGCCGGAGCGTATGCCACATATTGGCCCCTTTATAATACATGTCGGTCCCACTGCAGCCCCCATCCCGCACTCCATATGTGCCCTGGATGGGACATTTGTTTTCAGTGTTCGCCCGGACACCGCGAACGTATTCCGCACCGGCTTCTTTTCCATAATGGTAATCAACGAACAGGCTTTCACTATAGGAAGTGAAACTCTCATGAATCCAGAAATCGGCCATATCCGCGTAAGTAATATTGTTGGCGAACCATTCATGTCCCGATTCGTGGATAATGATAAAATCAAATTTCAAGCCCCAGCCGGACTGGCTCAGATCGCGGCCTCGGTATCCGTTCTCAAACCCATTTCCGTAAGTCACGCAGCTCTGGTGTTCCATGCCCAGATACGGTGCCTCTACCAGCTTATACCCATCTTCATAGAATGGATATGGCCCAAACCAAAATTCGAAGGCTTCGAGCATATCAGCCACCTGAGTGAATTGTTTTTTGGCTTTGTCCAGGTTGTAAGACAGCACATAGTAATCACAGTCCAAAGATCCTTTCTCTCCCTGATAGACTTCTGAGAAATGCACATAATCCCCGATACTCATATTTACTCCATAACTATTGATAGGATTGGATACAAACCACCGGTAAATCTTTCGACCATCTTCCCCTTCATTAATGGCCCTCAACCGGCCGTTGGACACATTCATAAGACCAGGCGGGGTGTTGATTGAAATCTGCATGCTGTCAACTTCATCGGCCGGATGGTCCTTATTTGGCCACCAAATACTGGCTCCGGCCGATTGGTTGCTATTGCCGATGAACCAGTTGCCATTGGCGTCTTTGTCCCAGGTGATCCCTCCACTCCAGGGGGGGCGAACGCTCTCCACCGGATGACCTCCATATGTCACCTCAATTTCCATGACGGAACCCGGCATCTGTTCATCTACCAATTCCACGAAATAAGCCGAAAATTTCTTTCGGTATTTTAACTCACGACCATTTTGGGTAAAACTATAGATCTCCAGGGGATCCTGGAGGTCGATCTGCAAGACCCGGCCCGGTTCAAGGACCGTATATTGTATGGTATTGGAACCTTCCAGTCTTTTATCTTCAGGATATACTTCCACATACAGATCGTAATACGTCAGATCCCACCAGCTTCTTTCTACGGAATAAGCACCCCGGATCGAATCCTCCAGCGAAAAGGCCGATTGCTGACCGAATATTCCCACCGATCCAAGCATCAGTACAAAAAACAGTGGGTAGCATTTGGCAATAGTTCCAATCCTTCGCATAGCACAATCATTTTGGTTCAAATCGGTGGCCTCACGCTAAGAAACAACCGAAATTTCAACTTCGCAAAAAATCTTTGAGTTCTTTCCCACCTCGTTTGGAGGCATGGATGGTCTCCTCATCCTTGAAGGTCAACATTAGCCTGCTGTGATCATACCGTCTGATGAGTGACAGGTTCACCAACATGGATGAGCTGATCTGAAAGAACGAAGGATGTTCCCGTAAATGGTCTTTGTAATACCCCAGATGACGCACCGACTGTAGATCTTTGCCTTCTGTCCTTTTGATAATGGTCATAGATCCGTTGGCTTCCAGGTACTTGATCCGAGCGGTATCCAGGTATTCTATGACGCCTTTGACGAGCAGGATCGGAATTTGCTCCATCACCTGAGGTTTTTGATTCGAAATCTGTGCCAGTATATTCAGGTTTTCAGTCATATTCAGCTCCTGCTTGATCCGCGTCGTGGCTTTATGCACTGCCTGGACCAATTCGTCATTGCTGATGGGCTTGTACAGGTAATCAGCTGCGGACACCCGAATGGCCCTGAGCAGATATTCATGCTGGTTCTGTCCTGTTGTAAAAATGATGGCGGGCATTTTAATTTCAGGGTTTGAATCGATATAGTCCACCAGGTCAAAACCGCTGCCGGAAGGCAGACCAATATCCAGAAACAGTAAATGATAATCATGCTCCGATAACATTTCCATAGCCTCATCCAGATGGGCGGTCTGATCTATAACCTCTACGGACGGGCAATACCGGATCAGTTTGTTTTTCAACAAATCGGAAGCTTTCCTGTTGTCTTCTACTATCAGACTTTTAAAAGTTTTCATTTGGGTCTAATCTTATCTTTCGGATGAAAAGACATGGCAGACCAGTTCCTTTGAACGTCCCTCAGGGACTCATTGTATAGGAATTCACCTCTCTCCATGGGTCCATCATGGGACAATCGGGCAAATAACGCGGATTGATATAGATATAGGTGCTTGCAATTTTGTCGTGCAACCACTTGAATAAATACTGATCCTGGCGTTGCTTGATGGCCGCCGTTTTTATCTTATCGTAATCTTCCCCCAGATTCGCAGTATGTGGTTTACTGCGGGAGAATAATTTTACCAGCTTCAAGTAACCCTCATTCCGGGAACCATTATCCACTTCCAACGGGGCTGTAATTCCACCCGTCTCCATGGTATCTATTGCAAAATAAACATCTGTTTCCAGCGCTGGTGTCGGAAAGAATGTATTTCCTGACTGTGGGTTGGTCACCCGGCCACCATTGTGAAACGACTGTACTTTATCGGAACCAAACCTTCTTACTGCAATCTCCCAGGGCAGGGAATCCCGGAGAATCAAGGTTCGGATGGAGTCCAGTTTCTCTTTAGTTTTTTCCACATCTGCATCGGTAATCTCCGGTCGAATCAGAATATGTTCCACATGGATGCGGTTCCCCCGCCGATCTTTGAGGCGAATGATATGAAAACCAAATTCTGATTCCACAATATCTGAGATTTCACCGTCTTCCAGATTGAAAGCAGCAGCTTCAAATTCCGGGACAAAGGTGCCCCGCGTCTGCCATCCCAGATCACCGCCGATACGGGCAGAACCGGGGTCATCGGAATAAGTCCGGGCCAGCGTGTTGAAATTTTCACCGGCTTCGATCTTATTTTGGATCTGCACAGCCAGTGCGATGGCCTTTTCACGCTCTTCCTGGCTGACTTCAGGAAACATAACCAGTTCACCGATTTCGACTTCAGAATTGAAATACGGCAATGAATCCTTTGGTAGCGACTCAAAATATTCGATTACTTCCCTTGGGGTAATCTTCACGTCTGACAAGATGGAGGCCTGCATTTGTCTTGCCTGTGCCTGTTCCATCATATCTTTACGCATCATTTTTTTGACCTGAGAAACATTCTTGCCGTAATAGTTCTGGAAACGTTCTATGTCTCCGTTCATAGTCTGTATGATATACTGGATTTTGCGATCCAGTTCCTGTTCGACCTGGGCATCGGGAATTACGATACTATCCAGCTTGGCCTGATCGACCATTAGTTTGTTCATCATCAGCACCTGGATGGTCTCACAACTGTCTTGCTGTGAAAGTCCTCCGGACACAGCTGTCTGATAATCCAGATTACTCAGCAACTCGGAGGACAACAGAATTTCTCCCCCCAGTTTGGCTGCCAGTTCTTCCAATACGATCTCGCTTTTCTCCTGTGCGGTCACCCAGGTGGTCATCAAACACAATACTATAATCCAGCTAATTCTCATACTTTAAAATCTTATTGGACCGGAGTGCCTCCTGATACAGATCTTCCTTGATTTTTTCAATCCAGTCCATTTTGCGTTTCTGTAAAATGGCCTTCTGTGCAAAATTACGAATATATGTCAAAGGGGCCTCATCCGTTTCCTCAGCAATGTCAATAATCTTCAAAAAATAAAAATGATCCTCATCTTCTAATTCCAGTCGATGGCTTTTGCTGAGTAGATTCTGAGGCAGCAATTCCGGCAAAAGAGCCTGGAGTTCCCCGAGCTCATGCCAGGCCGTATCCAGTACAAAAGTCTCAGAATAAAGATCGAGATATTTCACAAGCTCAATTTTCAAGTTCCCCTTGTCATCCATCTCGTCCCACAGTTTCTTGACTTTGTCGTACTCTCCATCAAGGTTAAACCGGGGGAAGATGGCCAGATTGAACTTGACGATGGTCTTTTTCAACTTAAACTGGTCAGGATTCTCATTAAAGAACGTCTGGATATCTTCATCCGTTACTGTAGTATCCTGAAAATTCTTCAGGAGCTGTTCCTCATATTTGTGGATGATCAGTGATTCACGATAATCCCGAACCAGAGCGTTGAGCTGGCTTAGGTCATCCATCGAATTCTCGGCTTCAGATAAAAACACCTCCCTACGAATCCATCGGTCAGCCAGGGCATTGGCGATCAATACGCTATCCGGACGATTCACATGGTCCGGATACATCGCTTTGAGATCGCTCAGGCTGAGTACCTGACCATTTACTTCCGCAACCGCTACCTCTACCGGTTCGGCGGGCGGTTCGGGTTTTGCACACGCAGTTATCGCCAGCAATGTGGCGAGTAGATACATGACTTTATTCCTATGACTTAATAATCGATTGAAGTACCTGTTCATTTATCTCTACCGCATATTTATCCTGTAATTGGGTCACCCATTGTTCTTCCAGATATCTTTGGTAATCCGACATTACCGTGCCACGGGATTCTTCAAAACTCAAGGGTTTGGCTTCACTGATGGAATTGACACGACCATAAGTGGTCACCGCCGATTCGACATCAGATATACTATATAGTTTCCCATTTACTAACTCATCATCACTCACCTCAAATCTTTCTTCGAAAACGTCTTCCAGCACGGATTGTTTTTTATGAGTGACCACCTCTGCTGCCTTATTCAGTTTTTTCAGCACTTTCCCGGGTGATTTTTTCCGTATCAGTCGCTCCACCTTTTTCAAGGTTTTGGGGTTCATGGTATTCACTTTGAAAACGTCATAATCTACGGTCCGCGGAGTATGATAGTCATCCCGGTGTCGTTCGTAGAAATCCCGTAATCCGGCTGTATCCTTTCCGGCCCGATCCCAGATTTTCTCCTTTGAAATCTCAAATAACATGATGCCTTCGCGATACTCACGCATGATTTCCCGAAACTCAGGGTATTTTTCTTCCAGGTGTGCTTTTTCGTACGCGAGTAATTCGTGATTGACGTAATTGTCCAATATATCCCCGACTGTCGCTGCAGGGTCTCGAACCATATGCCCCTGGTAACGGGCATCGAGGTGCTCAGACAAATACTGTAAAAACCCATGGAGGTCATAAGTCTGATCGCTGATGGTGAACAGATCCTTGTTTTCCACTGGTTCTGGCACCTCCCAGTTCACCTGAAAAACGTCCTTGGTCAAAATCGCCAGCAATTCCTCATTGGTTACATCGCTTCGGGTAAAATGTTCTTCCTTTCTGATACGTTCTATCAGCGCTTCCTGAGCCAGATCGTACCGGCTGTCGTTTCGAACCAACTCTTCGAGATGACGTTTCTCTGATTCATAGCTTCCCAGCGTATCCAGGGAAATCCGTTGAATGATATGCCAGCCGTATTCGGTTTTCACGGGTTTGGAAAAACCGCCATCTTCCGGAATCGCAAAAGCCGCTTTTTCAAATTCCGGCGTGTATTTCCCGGATTTGAAACTACCCAGGTATCCTTTCTGCAACTTGTTGTTGTCATCCTGGCTGTATTTCATGGCCAATTCGCCAAAATCAGCACCGTCCTTCAGCATCTGGTAAAGTCGCTCAATCTCCTGCTGGGTCGTATCCACCGAGCCATTCCTTGGGGTCCGGATCAGTATATGGGCTATTTCGATCGTACCCGGATCCGGGACCCGGCCATTGACCTTCACCAGATGATATCCCAGCCGGCTGTGCACCGGTCCGGCAATACCCCCATTGGGTGTATTATAAATCGCTGTTTCGAGATCATAAAATCCATCCGGCAATTTAGCGCGGCGATAACCCAGGTGACCGTTATTCTGCATCACCGAACGATCCTGGGAGAATTTCCGGGCTACAGAAGCGAAATCTTCCCCTGATTCCAGTTGCTTTTTCGCTTCCTCGAGATCCTTTATCGCCCGATCTATCAATACCTCATTGGCATTGGGGGGAAGTGATCTCAGGATATGGCTTACATCCACCCGCCACTTCATTCGGTCGTATAATTCCTTCGTCAGTCTACCCAACATAGCCTCATCGGACATATATTTATCCGCCAATTGGTCCCGGTACACGGCCAGTTCAGCTTCCAGGGCCGGATCTTCATCCAGATGCTGGTTTCGGGCCTCGGTTACCTTTAGCTTGAACTTCTGATACAGTTCGAGAAAATCACCTACTGACTGCTGGCTATAATCCGCCGATTCACCATTGCTTTTTTCGTACACATAGGTAAATTCCGAAAGGTGGACTTTTTCCGGTCCCACCGTAAATAATACTGGATCTTGAGCGGTTTCCTGAGCGAACAGTCTGGTTGAGGGCAGCACAGAATACACGAGTAACGCGATAAGGGGAACGTACCTGTATATCATGGGTTTTAACAGTTTGGTTTGAAAAAAGATTGAAACGAATAAATCACAGATATTGGTATATCCGGGCCGGGTTAATAAGTTTCACTCCACAGGACGCGAATTGTTCATCCCTTTTCTAAATTTTTATTTTTTCAGTACATGTCATTGGTTTTCTACTTCGCATCCTCTCCATTGCCGGGGAGATCTTTGGACAGGTGAGCATCTTCACCTATGATATACCCTGGCCGTCCTCTCACCTGAAGAAAGATTTTACCGATATACTCACCGAGCAGACCGATCAGCAGAAATTGTATACTGCTGAAAAACAACACGACTATCATCAATGAAGTCCAGCCCGGTACCGTGTCGTCCACGATAAGGTGTACGTACAAGGCCCAAATAAACAGGCCAAACGCTGCCACAATAGAGAGTAAGCCCAATACTATTCCATACCGTAAAGGGGTAATGCTCGTGGCGGTCATTCCGTCGAGTGCCAGCCGGATCATCTTGATCCAGGTGTATTTGGTCTCACCTCCGGCTCTTGGTCTATGCAGATAAGTAGTAGTCGCAGCTCCCCACAGACCAGGGTTGTGGAGATGTGGTGGAGGAGGGGGGATCACCGGACATAAATCCGCTATGATGCCGCGTAAATACACATTACGCTCCGGCATTGTCCGCAATACTGCCGCTACCCGATGACTTATCAGCCGAAAGTCATTGGATTTGTACACGACTCCGGACGAAGAGGCCATTTGTCTGATGAGAACATAATACAGCTTTGAAGTCAGTTTCTTCCATCGGGATGCAGAATCCGACTGGTATTCCGGAATGGCATGAACTACATCAAAACCCGCTTCATATTTTTTGATCATAGTAGGGATATGTTCGGGGGGTTGCTGTAGATCCAGATCCACAGTCACTAATACTTCTCCCCGTGCTGCCCGGATACCGGCCATCAAAGCCTGCTGCTGGCCAAAATTCCTTGAAAAATGAATGGCTTGTAATTCCGGATAATCGGATTTCAGAACTTCCATGATCATACCAGATCCATCCCGGCTCCCATCATTGACCAGGATCACTTCACATTGAAATGG
>CBFGVZ010000155.1:0-8868 GCA_965652315.1 uncultured Saprospiraceae bacterium
GCTGAGGCTACACCACTCCAGTGGCCATTGCCAATCATCATCCGGCATCGATGGGTTAACTAAAAATGCGTCTTGCTAAACTCCAATCACCAGCCGGGAATCTCCCACTATCCAAATTCCACCGTATTCTCCACCCATTTGCGTGCTTTACTTTTATCGCCGTATTTATCGATCAGGGTAGCCACCAGTCCCGTCCACCCCGTCTGATGTGAAGCACCGATTCCTCTGCCATTTTCCCCCTGGAAGTATTCGAAGAATTGGATCAAATCCCGGTTCTCGGGTTTTCGGTAGAATGCTTCGTTGCGGAGATTGACAGGACGTTTTCCCCAGCCGTCTTCCAGAAAGATGCTGATCAGATTTGTAGCAATTTGCTGGCTAATTTGCCCCATCGTGAGATTCATACCCGGATTTTGAGGGTCAGGAATCAGCAGTTTATCCCCAAAATGCTCGTCATATTTTTCAAGTGTCTGAATGATGAGATAATTGATCGGAAACCAAATCGGGCCACGCCAGTTGGAATTTCCACCATAAATCGTAGAGGTGGATTCTCCGGGATCGTAGGCAATGCTATAATCGATCCCGTTGATATTCATATTGAAAGGCTCGGAATGAATTTTGGAGAGGGAGCGAATGCCGTAATCACTGAAAAACTCCGTCCGGTCTATCATGGCGCCCACCAGGGATTGCATGCGTTCCTGTGGAATCAGGGTCAAAAAAAGATCCTGTTTGGGCTCATAGGTTTTGATGACTTCGTAACGGTCATTTTTCCTTCTTTGTTTCACAAAATCCCGGATACCCCGCCTTAAACCTGGTAATTTATCCAGCTTGAAAGATTCGATCCGCAGGACGGCAAATAGTGTGGTCAATCCTACGATGGACCGGATCCTAATGGGGATAAATCGATCATCCTTGACCATCACATCATAGAAAAACCCATCATCATCATGCCATATGCCTGCCCAATGTTCATCCATTCGGTTCAGTGCTTCGGCGATGTAAATAAAATGCTCAAAATATTTGATCGCCATATCTTCGAAGGCATCATCCTCCACCGCAATTTCGATGGCCATTTCGAGCATATTTAGCGCAAACAATGCCATCCAGCCTGTGCTGTCAGCCTGTTTCAGGTATCCTCCTCCGGCAATCTCCACATTCCGATCAAATATTCCGATGTTGTCAAGACCTAGAAATCCTCCCTCGAAGATATTATTTTGATCTCGATCCTTCCGATTTACCCACCAGGTGAAATTGAGCGAAAGCTTCGAAAATATTCGCTTTAGAAATTTGATATCCCCTCTACCCGTTTTTTCTTTATCCATCTTATACACTTCCAATGCTGCCCAACCATGAACCGGAGGATTGACATCCGAAAAATGCCATTCGTACGCCGGAATCTGACCGTTGGGATGCATATAGGATTCCTTCAGGAAGAGTAACAATTGATCCTTGGCAAACTGGATGTCCAAACGAGCAAAAGGAATACAATGGAAAGCAGAGTCCCAGGCTGCATACCAGGGGTATTCCCACTTATCCGGCATGGAGTGGATATCCTCGTTATGGAGATATTTCCATTCGTGATTGCGCCCCTGATGTCGGATTCTGGGGGGAGCAGGTCGTCCTGGATCGCCGGTCAGCCATCGGTTAATTTCAAAATGATAATATTGTTTGGACCACAGCATCCCGGCCCAGGCTTGTCGCTGGATATTACGGAGTTCTTGTTGATCATGACTGTGCAGGGAATCATAAAAAATATCCGCTTCAGTTTTCCGCTTCTCAAAAATCCGGTTGTATTCCGCTCCCAGGGGATCATCCAGACTGCTGTCCATTGTCAACCGGAGTTTAATGGTCCATTCTTCCCCTCCCTGGAGCTCCCGATGGAAGAGTGGAGAAAATTTTGTACCTTCCGTATATTGGCTTTCTTCCTGGTAATTTTGATTGATTACCACGTCATGAAACCGGTCCTTTACCAGGGGCAGGGCATTTTCACGACCGAACAGCCGCTCTGCGTTATTTTCGTTGTTGGTGAATAAATAAGCCTCCGGTTCGTCAAAATAAAGTGCATAATTCCCGGTTTCATTGTGAAAAATGCTGACCTTTCCGGAACGGTCACTGGATTTACGTATTATATTATCCTTTGACATCAATCCAAACGACCATAAATTCCGAAACCAGAGCGTCGGTAGCATATACAACTCGTGGGGATTGCGGCTTCGGTTTTTGACTGTTATCCGAATACAAATATCTTCTTCGCTGCCTTTTGCATATTCCGTATATACGTCGAAATAATCATCATGGTCCAACCAGCCCGTATCCAGAATTTCATATTCATATTCCTCCACCGTCCGTTCGCGGTTGACACGTATCAATTCATCGTAGGGATAAGCGCGATGCCCGTACTTGTACAAATGACGCATGTATGAATGCGTCGGTGTATTATCCAGGTAGTAATACAATTCTTTAACATCCTCACCGTGATTGCCCTGAGGACTGGTCAATCCAAACATTCTTTCCTTCAGAATAGGATCCTGCCCATTCCACATAGCCAGGGCAAAACAGATTCTACATTTCTCATCGGAGATTCCTGCGATCCCGTCCTCCCCCCATCTGTACACCCTGCTTCGAGCGTGATCGTGGGGAAAATAATCCCAGGCACTACCATCGGGACTGTAATCCTCCCGAACGGTTCCCCACTGCCTTTCACTGAGGTAAGGCCCCCATTTTAGCCAATTGCTTCTACCGCTATAATGTCCTCTTATCCTGTCATTTTCCATTACCGTAAATTCATCTCGTTTTCAAAAAATTCTCCTCTATTGCAAGGTGCAAATATGAAAAACTACGAGTAATTATAAAATGTTCTTCTTATAAATCTTTGTCGTTCGCTTCCACCTACCTTCTGGTCGTCTCTCAGATAAATCTTGTTACTATCTTATATTTAACCGCCCTTGACAAGACAACCACAAGCAGCCCAAACACCTCCGTACTTCCCCGTATTCGGCGTCAGGATCCGCCTTATGGCTCACCATGACCAGGCTTTTCATTAAAAATGGCCTGTTCGGAGTAGAACAGGCCATTTTGAAATCTATTATTTTTTTGTAGCCTATTGGTTGGCCATTTGATTGACTTTGTATTGGGCCATCTCACTGTATTTGCCATCAGTGACTTTTTTATAAGCGGCGATTGCAGCGGAGGTATTGCCCATGGCCTCGTAAATTTCGCCTTGTGCAAAATAGTTTTGGCCATCTTCACCTCCTTCAGCCAGTTCGATTGCTTTGTTGGCCTGCTCCAGTGCCTGGTCCAACTGGTTTGTGGCTTTATAAGCACGTGCCAGATAAAATCGGACATCAGCCGATTCTCCATTCTCCAGGAATATATTTCCCAGTTTGATCGTTTTCTCCCATTCATCCTTGCTATAGGAATTGTACACCAGTTTCCTGGCATTGTCAAGCATCTCAGGTGCTTTGTCTTCCTTAGCCACCTCACTGGCTTTGATAAAAGCTTTTATCGCCCCGGCAATATCCTCCTTTTCATTCAGAGCCAGCGCTTTACTGCTGTAGTTGTTGTAAAAGTCAGGATTCATTTCAATCCCTTTGTCATAAAAAGCGACACTTTCATCAAGGTTTCCGGCTTTACGGGCATCCCGGCCACAGTAATAAGCAGCAATTGCACCGTTTCGCTGCGCCAGTGAAACAATTTTTTGGTCAGCCTCAGGGTCAGCTTTCTCTAAAGACTGTTCGAATAAATCCAGCGCTTTAGTATACTCTTTTGCCTTGAGAGCAGCTACGCCATCGTTGTACAGTGAAGCCGGCGTGGCCTCGTCCTGACTCATAGCCGGTACCGTACCCATCAAGGTCAACAGTACAGCTATGGTAAATAATCTAAATCCTAACTTCATTACTAATAATTATTTGATAAATAAATGATCTATGATTCTTGGCATGAAATTAATGACATTTCATCAACTTTCAAAATGTGATCGATTTCCGATCTCCACAATAAGGAGGTCATGACTTCTGCTAATAATTTCGAAACGTCGCAAATTTAACAAAATATTTTTATTATTATACAAGAATTTAAAGAAGACATTTCCACACTCATGTGGAAAGCAATCTGACCATCCTCATCCATTCAGCCATTGCTTGAACTCTGAAACCCGGTTTTTGCTGATTAAAATATCATCTTTTGCCGGTGGGTCTACGGTCACCTTCAATTGATTGTTCCCATAAATAAAAATTTTTTCAATGGCATGAACCGATAGAATGTATTGTCGGTTAGCGCGAAAAAACAATTTGCTATCGAGGTCCTGTGAAAGTTCGGTAAGGCTTTGATTGGTTGTGAATTTGTCCCCATTGGCACACTGGATATGAGTCACCGAATGCCCCAGATAGCAATAGGCTATATCATTCGTGTCAATGGAAACGATCTCATCCTTGAAATGCGTAATGATTCTTTTTTTGTATGCGGGGTTTTGTTCACCCGACTGATTCGAGGTTTTATTCTCAATCCGGTTTTGCTTGTACTGAATTAGATCCTGATTGAGTTGAGACAAATTGATAAGCTCCCTGGACAAACCTTCATTCTGTACTTCCAGCGCTTTCTCGTAACGTCCTCCGATGAATCGAACCGTGAAAAATGAAATAACCACGATCAGAATCCCGGAAAATGTATAAACCAGAGAAAAATTGGTCCTCATTTCGCTAATACGGGTCTCTATCTGATCGATGTTGGCGTGAGCCGCCACGATCCAGTCGGTATTTTCCACCGGATACAGGTAAATAATCTCGGAACTCCTTTCTTCTGTTGTAAAATCCCTGATGCCACCTGTTTCTTTTCCTCTGTTCAGTAGGTCAAAAAAGTCGTTGACTTCGAGTTCATTGTATACCAAAGGCTGGACATATGACTGACCGGGAAGAATTTGTTGCCCTACCTTATCCGGATTGGGATGACATATTTCCACCCCTGACCAATCGAACATACATACAAAGCCCGACTCCATGGTGGTACCCTCCAGTGTTTTCTGCAAATTTTCAATCACCACCTCGCGGGATAGGCCATGTTCCAGCTGATATCTGACCAGGTTGGAAATCTCATTTGCTTCACGCTTGCTCGATTCGATCTGGGATTGTAGCAAATGATTAGTAGAATACCCCAGAAGGGATTGCATGCTCAGGTAACCTATTGTAAATGTTACAACGGTCAACCCAAGAAATGTATAAAAATAAACCTGATCCTTTCTCATTGCTGTAATATTTCAGGCCCGAATAATCCCTTTTGTCCCTAAAATTTTCCCTTTCACAAAGATAAGACATGGAATAAATTCCATATGTCTGTAGTTTAGACCATGCTAATTTAAAGGATTTTATACCAAATATTTTTATAGGTAACGACAAATTTACTCCGACTATCCAAAACAAAAAGCTTCGGAACTCTGGATGAAACATTGCTTATTACTAACAAAAAAATTAATGCTATGCGAAAGGATTATTTACTGATGATCGTGATGGCCATTTTTATGCTGGGTTGTGAGAAAGATGAAACAGAAAATCCCGAACCACAAGAACCCGGGCCCTCCGTTCAACTCATGGATCATAATACATTGGGGACGATTCTGACCGATCACGAAGGTCGGGCGCTTTACTTTTTTTCCAGAGATTACAGCACCGGTTCCGCCTGTGAGGGTGGATGTCTGAGTGCCTGGCCGGTATTTTATGCCACCGAACTCACATTGGGGGAAGGACTGGAAGAAAGTGATTTTTCGGTGATTACGCGAGGAGATGGGGCCCAACAGACCACCTATAAGTCCTGGCCGCTCTATTATTTCGCAAATGATCCGAATCCCGGAGACGTCAATGGAGATGGCGCCAACGATGTCTGGTACGTAGCCAAACCCGACTATAGTGTGATGTACGTATCAGCTCAATTGACCGGAGCAGATGAAATGGAATATATCGTAAATGAAAACGGGGAATATATTGCAGGTAGCGACAGGACATTTTATATAACCGATGCACTTGGACGAACACTCTACGCCTTCAAGTTTGATAAAAATAATGTGAATAATTATACGGAAAGTGATTTTTCGAATGATGCGGTATGGCCTATATTTGAAGTCGAACCACAGATTTTTCCCAGTGTGCTGGATGCCACGGATTTTGGCACCATCGAGGTATATGGCCGATCTCAAATGACTTATCGGGGCTGGCCGCTTTACTATTTTGGCAGCGATACCGATCGGGGCGACAATAAAGGGGTCAGCGTACCCAATCCTGGCGTATGGCCGATAGTGAATACCGACACTCCGGACGCTCCGGTAGAATGACTTGCACTATATCACCACCTTTCATTCAAAATCATATACCAATGAACTCAAAACCAATTAATCTAAAATTTATCCTATCCATAATATCCGGTTTTCTTTTGATCCTGACCGTTTCATGCGAGAAAAATACTGAAGACGATATGGGTATGGGTATGGAGCCTGGAAAAGAGGTCTGTGATCCGGACATCTCATTTTTGATGGATATCCAGCCCATTATCAATGCAAAATGTATAATGTGTCACAATGGAACCGTCCAGACCCCTGATTTCAGATCATATGCAGCCATCAAAGCTAACGCAGCACGGGTCAAAGAATTGACAGCCGCGAGAATCATGCCCAAAGAAGGTAGCCTGACTAATGAGCAGATAAAACTGATCGGTTGTTGGGTAGATAATGGCGCACCTGATAATTAATACTTAATCATGAAAAATATTCTTATCATAACGCTGACTTTATTAATGGTAGGTACCCTGGCGGCTGTCTTCATATATACCAGAATCTACAACAAACCGCACCTCGACGTAAACCAGGTGGAAGCAGATTACGTTGTTACCGCAGAAGAGATTTTAAGGGATTTTAAGGCCGACGAAATGGCTGCCAACAAAAAATATCTTGATAAAGTAGTTCAGGTGAACGGAGAAATCAAGGATATTGATACTGTGGACGGAGTCAGTGTGATAGTCCTGGCAGGTAATGATAACCTCAGTAGCATACGATGTAATATGGATCCTGCGGAAAACAAAAATGCAATCAGACTGAAAACAGGTCAGGATCTGGAATTGAAAGGGATGTGCACGGGGTTTCTTATGGATGTTATTCTGGTCCGGGCTGTTATTGTAAATTAAACTTAAATACAGAAATGCGGATATTTTTTTTGTTTTTATTGGGGCTTTTGACATCTCAACAATTGCAGTCTCAGGACAGGTATCTGACCAGACAGGGGTATATTTCCTTCTTTTCAACTACCCCGGTGGAAGATATCAAAGCTGTGAACCACCAGGTATTGAGTGTCATCGACCTGACCACAGGGGAAGTAGCTGTTTCACTTCTCATGAAATCATTTCAGTTTGAAAAGGCTCTGATGCAGGAACACTTTAATGAGAACTATATAGAATCTGATAAATACCCAAAATCCACTTTCAATGGTAAAATCATGAATCTTAATGACATATTGAATGGAGACAATGGAATCGCAGTAGTAAAAGGGGATTTAACCATTCATGGAATAACACATCAGGTCACCATTGAAGGCAAACTGGATATTTCCAATGGAGTCGTACATTTTGAAGGTACCTTCCCGGTAATTGTTGCTGACTATGATATTAAAATACCTTCCATTGTAGCCCGAAACATTGCCCGGGAAGTGGAGGTGACCTGTAAACTGGAACATCATCCTTATTAAAACTTACGCGATCATGAGATATGCTTCTTTTATCCTTTGCACTATGATTCTGCTGGTGGCCGGTTCGAATAAAATCGCCACAGCTCAGGATTTGATGGACATCCTTGAGGAAGAAACACCTGTGACTACCAGTCTGGTTGCAGCTACTTTCAAGGGCACACGAATCGGTTCTGGGCATTCTGTCGAAACACGAAAGCAAGGTGTACTGGAATTTTTAATTTCACACCGCTTTGGTAGAATCAATGAGGGGTTATACCAGTTATTCGGATTGGATGAATCCAATATCCGGTTTGCATTGGAATACGCTCTAACAGACAGATTTACCGCTGGTCTGGGTAGGAGCTCATTCGACAAGAGCTACGACGGATTTCTGAAATATCGCCTTATCCAACAAAAAACCGGTGCAAATCCTTTCCCGTTCAGTGTTACGATTTTTGGAAGTATCGCAAGCAAGACCTTGAAAGATTATCCTCCGGATCAAAAACCCGAATTCAACGAACGTCTGGCTTATACTTCTCAACTCCTCATTGCCCGAAAATTTAGTCCGGATTTTTCACTACAACTCTCCCCTACTTATATCCACCGCAACTCTGTACCGTCGGTCATAGACCCTAACGAAATATTTGCCCTGGGAATAGGCGGAAGAATCAAAGTCACCAATCAAATTTCAATCAACGCGGAATACTACTACAATTTCAATCCGATCGAATCGATTAACCCCAGAAATGCCTTGACATTGGGTGTAGATATTGAAACCGGTGGTCATGTATTCCAATTGTTGATTTCTAATTCGATTACCATGATTGAAAAGAGCTTTATCACTGAAACAACAGATGACTTCTTCTCAGGAGATATCCACCTGGGTTTTAATATCTCCAGGGCTTTCCATCTGAAACACAGATAAAAGGATATCCCTAGAAATAAAAACCAACTTTCAGATCTGCCCAGATGACCTGGCCTGAATGATTCTCTATATACAGTTTGCTATACAGTTTACTTCATGTATCTGCATCTTATCGAACACCTTGATATAACTCACTATGTCGAAGTCTACCCGCCCAAAAAGATTTTCCGTCCTACGGTTCCGGTCATGATTCCCTCATAGCCAGGCAGCATCTTTGGTCTTAGCCTACATCCGGTCATCCCTCGC
>CBFGVZ010000156.1:0-8789 GCA_965652315.1 uncultured Saprospiraceae bacterium
ATCCAGATGGGCACGGGCTGCTTCCTGTGCGTACTTTTTATAATACCGCCGGAAAGCAGGAAGACGCAATTCTTCACTGTAGGTGATATATTTTCATTCATTTTATAATACTATTATTTAGTTGAATAATCAGTTCTTTGAGCAGAATCCTTCCGGCTAAGGCCACCCTCCATGCAAGAGAATACCCCCCTTTTCCCGCCTGCTTTTTATATACCACGAAGCAAGGAGTTGCAACCCCTTGTCCACAACTCTTGTCCAGGGAAAGCGCGGTGACTGAATTTCAGGCACCCTGACCTTTCCCCATGAATACTGATTATCAGCGGATAAATCTGCAAAACAGATTGTCGCGAAGATGGCCGTAAAAATGGAGTAACCAGATGCTCATCGTGAAAAGGGTAATCGGGGATAAAAAAAATCCCTGCCTCCTATTGACAGAAGACAGGGATACCTTTATGAGCCATAAAAAATATCTTTACCGGTTAGGATTGACCATGTCCGGCGATTATCCTAAACTGTACCTTCTGAACCTCTACACCATCATACCCACTCCCTAACATATTCCAGATCCAAAATTCACAATCATAAATTTTCCCAATGGGGCAATCATTAAGCTCTCCCTTACTTGGCTACCGATACCGCCCGTTTCTCCCTGATCACGGTCACCTTGATCTGTCCCGGATACTGCATTTCATCCTGAATACGCTGGGAGATCATAAATGCCAGGTCGTCGGCAAATTCGTCACTGACCTTTTCGCTTTCTACGATGACACGGAGTTCGCGTCCAGCTTGCAGAGCATATGCTTTATGTACCCCGTCATACCCCAGGGCCAAATCCTCCAGATCCTTGATCCGTTCGAGGTAACTGTCCAGAATTTCACGTCGTGCACCCGGCCTTGCGCCGGAAATGGCATCGCATGCCTGTATGATGGGTGAGAGAATATTATTCATCTCGATTTCGTCGTGGTGGGCACCGATTGCATTACAAACATACGGATTTTCTTTAAATTTTTCCGCCATATGCATTCCTACGATAGCATGGGAAAGTTCATTTTGTTCTTCCGCTACCTTCCCAATATCGTGCAGCAGTCCTGCCCGCTTGGCCAACTTGATCATTTTCCGTGGAAGTCCAATCTCAGCAGCCATGATGGCGCAAAGATTGGCGGTTTCGATGGAGTGCTTCAGCAGGTTCTGGCCGTATGAGGATCGGAACCGCATCCGGCCAATCATGCGGACCAGAGCGGCATCCAGACCATGAATATCCAGATCAATCACAGTACGCTCTCCTATTTCACGGATTTGTTCTTCCAGTTGTTTTTTGGTCTTGGTCACTACTTCCTCGATACGAGCCGGGTGAATCCGGCCATCCGCTACCAACTGCTTGAGGGCCAATCGGCAAATCTCCCGGCGGATGGGGTCAAAACTCGAGATTACAATAGCTTCCGGGGTGTCATCCACTACAATCTCAGCTCCGGTCGCCGCTTCCAGGGCACGAATATTCCGCCCTTCGCGACCGATGATCTGACCTTTGATATCATCGGATTCCAGGTTGAACACTGTCACCGTATTCTCGATGGTAAACTCTGCACTCATTCGTTGAATGCTTTGGATAACGAGTTTTTTAGCCTCCTTGCTGGCGGTGGCTTTGGCTTCCTCCATGCGCTCTTTGACCAGCGCCATAGCCTCGTTCTCGGCCTTGGCCTTGACGGCTTCCAGGAGTTGTTCCCGGGCTTCTGATTCAGAAAGCCGGGCTATGGTTTCCAGCTTTTCTATAAATTTCTCATTGGACTGATCGAGTTCCTCCCTTTTCTTTGCCAGGATCTGCACCTGCCTGTCCAGATTCTCCCGAATGCTCTGATGCTCCTGTTCCAGGGACTCCAGTCCATCTGCTTTGGCCTGTATTTCCTTCTCCAGTCTCCTCAGATCTTTTTCTTTACTCTGGATCTCTGTCTCCCGTTCCTTGAGTTCGATTTTCTTTTTTCCCCGGTATTCATCATATTCAGCTTTCAGGTTGGAGAATTTCTCTTTGGCTTCCTGTATTTTCTTCTGTTTGATCGATTCATTACGGCTTTCGGCTTTTGCGATCTCTTTCTCCGCTTTGGTTTCTGCTTCATCTATAATCCGCTTGGCGGACAATCTGGCTCCCTCAAGTACCAGGTCCGCCTTCTTATTCATTTCGTCGATCTGGGTCTTATTCGTCCGCTGGATCAGCATCCGGATCACAAAGTATCCGACGGCCATACCCACGATCAACCCACCGACCACACTCAGTATTAGTTCCATCGTTGTTTGGTTTTGTACGAAGACGTCTTACCCCTTCGGGTTTATACAACTTCAATTATATAATTTATCGCGGAATGAAAAAGGTATGTGACTGACGTAAGCGTTGCAATTTGTTTTACTGGAGCATTTTGTCCAGCATATCATCTACCCGGTCCAGGTTCTCCATAAGTTCTTCCTGTAAAGGGAACGTCTGGGCTTCTGTTTCCTTCTGAACCATGAGAGACAGTATGGTCATGGCCAGGGCTTCATCCAGATTTTTATCGGGATATCTGATTTGAATATCTTTAAGCCGGCTATTGACCTGCGCAGTGATTTGGTGGATCTGTTCGGTTTCATTCTGCCGAACCTTTATCGGTATATTGATCCCACCGATGACTACATTCAGGCTTTTACTGTCGCTTTCTGACATTTATTTAAAGTTTTTGCAAATCTTCGATACATGCATTAATTTCTGCCACATACGCATCGATTTCCGCGCGCCATTTCTCCATCTCCTCGCGATGTGGTACAGAGGTTACATGATCCGTCTCAACATCCTTTTCCGCCTCCTTTTCACGAACAAAGTTATTATTTTTATTTTTCTCAATTTGTTTTTTTAATCTAACATTTTCAGCCAGCAATTGCATGTTCTGCCGCTTGAGCATGGATATTTTTCCACCCACCTGGCGCAATTTATGGTCGATCTGATTTACTTTTTCATGGATAGATTCCATATTGTATCATATTTACCGAAGGGAAATCTCCCACTTGCGTTGCAAGTTATTTAAAATTTTTGAGACTTTCTGATCCACCTCCTGGTCCGATAAAGTCTTTTCCGGATCCGAAAACAAAATTTTGACCCCATAGGATTGCTTGCCCCTGCCCAGCTGCTCTTCGTCTTCATACACATCGAAAAGACTAATATCCCGGATCAGGCGACCACCCGCCCGACCAATCTCAGTACGAATGTCACCAAAATGCACCTCGGATGAAACGATCAGTGCCAGGTCCCGCTCGATGGTGGGATATTTGCTGATACTAGCCAGTTTTCGCACCGGAGAAGCCAATTGCAATACAAGATCCCAGTTGATGTCGGCAAAATATATCTCTCCCCTGATATCGGTTCGGGTGAATGGCCGAAGATCCAGTCGTCCGAAAACAGCCAGTTGCTGCGGACCCCGACTCAGACGAAGGCCGTAAAGGAATGCCGGATGATCCAATTCATTTTCCTGATACCCGGCGATGTTCAGGCTCTCCAGTATCCGCATCACCACCGATTTCAAATGAAAGAATCCGGATGGCGGAAGGGGCTGCACCCAATTCCCTGAATTTTCATTTCCGGTCAGTGTAATACCCATATGATTTTGTTCGCCAAACGATTCGTTGTCATAGGAATAGGACCGGCCGAATTCATAAAATGACAGGGATTGATTCTGACGTTTTTGATTGTACTCCACGGTGGCCAGGGCGGAAGTGATGAGATCCGGCCGCATGATTTCCAATTCTTTGTTGGATGTATTGTGTATCCGTACATAAGTCGGATCATCTTCCACTCGCAGGTGCTGTGGGAGCGCAAAAGACAGTGCCATCGTTTCATCAAATCCCATGCCGGCCATCAATGTCGATACTTTGTCCCGAAATTCAAACTGCAGATTCCGTTCCCCGCTGTGGAGTGAAATTTCCAGTTTCTGGTCTACCGGAATGTTGTTGAACCCGTATATCCGGAGAATTTCTTCGATCACATCGGCCTCCCGCGTGACGTCTGCCTTATTCGTAGGCACCGCCAGTTCCAGTGTTTCCACGGTTCGATTGACTATCTCCAGGTCCAGCGCTTCCAGGATCATCAGGATGGCTTCCTCGGGTATTTCCACACCCACGATTTTCCTGACCTGGGCCAGACGAAGTTTTACTCGCGCACGGGGAATCTCTTTTTCATATTCATCTCCTACCTGGGATGTAATAGTCCCTCCTGCAAATTCTTTAAACAGCAACGCCGCTCTTTTCAGAGCAAAAGTGGTCACCGCCGGATCACTTCCTTTTTCGAAAACCCGAGCCGCATCCGTCCGCAGATTATGCCAAACGCTGGATTTCCTGACGGAAGTGGCATCGAAATGTGCAGATTCCAGAAAAATGTCACGTGTTTCTGCACTGACACCTGATTCAGCCCCCCCAAACACCCCGGCCAGACACATGGGTTCTCTATCTGAATTGCAAATCATCAGATCCTCACCGGTCAATGTTCGTTCAATGCCATCCAGTGTGGTAAACTTGCTGCCTTCTGCCAGGCATTGTACATAGACCTGATTACCTTTCAAGGCTTTCAGGTCAAACGCATGCAAAGGCTGACCAGTCTCATGCAAAATGTAATTGGTGATGTCCACTACATTGTTTATGGGTCGCACTCCGATGGCTGTGAGACGCTCGGTCATCCATTTTGGGGAGGGTCCGAGTTTCAGGTCGCTGACCGTCAGACTGGAGTACCGCGGACAACGTAAAGTATCTTCTACCTGCACGCCTATATCGTGTCGGATTTCGTCCGCGTGAAAGGCACTGATGTCTGGGATTCGGACTTTGTAAGGTTTTTGTTTCAAAAAAGTAAGCGCCGCAGCAAGATCCTTCGCTACACCGAGATGGCAAGTGGCATCTGACCTGTTTGGGGTCAAGCCGATCTCAAAAACATGATCGATATGAATATCGTATAAATCTGCCGCCGGACATCCAACTTTCGTCCCGGGATCCAGCACCAGAATCCCTTCATGGGAAGTTCCCAGTCCGATTTCATCTTCTGCACAGATCATCCCCTCAGAAACCGCGCCCCGGATTGTGGTTTTCCGGATTTCGAATGGTTCTCCTTCTATAGGGTAGAGCCTGGTGCCGGGTGGGGCTACCAGAACTTTCTGGCCAGCCGCAACGTTGGGTGCTCCGCATACAATATTTAGTACCGCCGGTCCACCTATGTCCACGGTGGTGAGTTGTAACCGGTCGGCATTGGGGTGAGGCTCTACCGATAATACTTCTCCGGTGATTACTCCTTCCAGACCTCCCGGGATACTTTCGAATCTTTCAAGACCTTCAACTTCGAGGCCAATTTCAGTGAGAATTTCGCCCAACTGCACGGGCGATTCATCGAAGTCAAGATAATCTTTAAGCCAGTTGTATGAAATCTTCATATTTCTTTTACTAAATTTGGGTAGTGTACTGCACAGTACCTGCCGTTGAGCAAATACGCTATTCCACCTCTCCCGTACTTCCAGAACCGGACCATCCGATTGAGTTGGACTACCTTTCCGGAAACACCTGTGGCCCAGTAACTAATGATTAATCCTTACAAATTTGTAAACTTCAGGAATCCTCGAACCACACGGACACAACAGGTCAAAAAATGAATTAATTTTTCAAACTATATGTTCTGAGCACCTGTGTGCCAAAAACAATGGCCAAAGATATTGAAAATTTAATCACAATCAGGGAAATGCCTTTGCTTTTTCCACCTGTAAAACCTGATCATTGGTATGCACAAAAACCACGAATGCCGTTTTTTCCGGATCCACAATTTCCGGCATTTCGTGAAAATCAACCTGTAAAGAATCCTCCATCAGCAGGAATGCATCGGACCGATCCGCCCATTTTCTTCCGGTCACCGGAGTCAGAATACGTCGCAGCACATGGTTATGCACGAAATCCTCCACGTATTCTTCACCACCCTGAGTGTCTGCCTGGGGATCCACCAGTCCATCTTCGGTGAGGTAAACCGTCAAATACACCGGATGGTCCATGGCCTCCAGAAAAAGAGCCGATATGACCAGTTGGTGCCGAGTACCCACTGTATCAACCGCCAGGGTAAGATCCACCACAGGCGTGGATGACAATACTTCTGAAATGACCGTGGTCCAGGTATTGGAAAATCGTTGAAATCCATCCTGCCCTTCTACAGGAATTCGTTGTATGGCAGCGGCCGGATAACCAATTGGCCGACCCAGCATTTCCATCAATTCTACGGTTTGATCGGTTTTGAAATCGTATTTGCTGTCCTTATACGGAATGGAAAAACTACCCGCATGGTAGGTGACCACAATCAGATTACCGTCAAAATCGGCGTTCAATGCTTCGAGCAACCGACTGCCATCCGGACAATTGGGACACCGGACGCCACTGATTTCTTCTACCAATACCTTTTGCTGGCCGGGCTCCGGAACGACAAGTTCGTAAGGAATCTCATCATCACAGGACCAGAATCCACAGCACAGAATAATTATACCTATCAACCGTATCATAAACGCTGTTGAAATTCGAATTTAAATCCACTATAGGCTGGTTCGTACCGACATATGCCGCCCGAACACACATACCCATCGAGTTGCTTGACAAAGCTGAGTCCGTAACGACCGCTGCCTTTCGTGAAAAAAAGACCGATACTGGGGTACCACAATTCGGATCGCGGCTGATACATGCCAGATCCAAATACCGTCCAGGACCCATTCCATGCATATTCCATACTCAAAAAATAGAGGGATCCCTTATCCTGTTTTGTAAAAAGCGCCTGTCCCTCTGTTTTCAGGCTTTTGTCTTCTGCCCAGGTGAGGTAATATTCCACATAGGGAATGGTCGACCGGATGATGCGATTTCCACTTTTGCCTTCGTAAACGCTTTGATTGTACGTCTGATACATCGCCCCCGCTACCCATCGGTCATTCTCCCGATGCCAGGTCCATTGAAGATCGTAATCGTCATAAAATTTTTCCCCATCCAATCCGAATATCAACGCATTTTTCCATTCCAACAGATGGTCACCCAGGGGGATAAATATAAATGAATTGACCGATTTTTCGCCTAAAAATTGCGTAGCAGGGATGTAACGGGCCTGTAGACGATACGTCCGGACGTCAGCCGAGGGTGGGATAAAATTGAGTTCGTTACGATAGTCAAAACTAAAGGGATCCGATTTGTTGATAAAACGGCGGATGTACTTCCCCTCCACCCCGAGGGAAATCCCTTCCAGGTCCAGGCTCATTTGGGTGTAAAAGGCCTGTCCGGGTTTGGTTTCAAACCGGCCGGGGATCTCTTCGCCGGTCACCAGCTGGCGGATAGCTTGTGTATTATAATACGGGTCGTGGTATTTGACCGCAAACTCCGAAATCCATGTAAAAGGACCGGCATATACCTCCTGAAACAGGGTACCCAACCAACCGTTTCGGTGCAGATCTACGCGGTCCCGGGGATGGTAATAACGCAGTTCGTCGATCAGAGCATCCGTCAAAGCCGAGTGGTATCTTTTCCAACTAACACCAGCACCCGTATTGAGGAGGACTTCGGAAATTTTCCAGGTATTGCGATATTCCCCGCCGGCGTTGAACATATCGTGAAACGAAAAATCCTCTGTAGGCCAACCACCATACACCATGATGTATTGATTTGCCGGAAGATGCCATTTCAATTTGGCTCCAAAAATCGAATTATCGATTTGCAAATTGAGATCCCGGTACGAACGCATAATGAGGCCCTGTCCGATTTGCTCGTAAAAGTGCCCCGCTTCAAGGGTCCATTTCGGAGTGGAATAACTGGCATTAAAATAGCCCAGTCCATAGCGCGTGTACACGTCTTCGGGATTGCGTAAAATGCTGTTTTGATAGCCGTCCACACGTGCTTCGAAGCGCCATCGGTTGGAATAAAGGTTGAGATTGAGCCAGGAATGAGCTCCCCACTTGTGTTTTTCATAAAACGGGGTTTGAGCTGCACCTATCCGCTCATCCTTGACAGCAGCGTTGATTTCACCTATCCACAATCCATCCAGACGCCAATTGGATTTTTCCTCCTGCGTCATCACCTGGAGTGGTATTGTGAAAAAGATTAAAAAAAGTATAATGTTATCCAATAACCTGTGGTTTCCTCTACTCAAAACGTTTGAGAATCGCAATGATTGCAAAATCCAAGCCAAATAAAATGTTGAAATTTTTTGTATTCCTGCTTCCATTTCTTGTTTCACTATCCGGGGCTAATGCGCAAAGTTTACCCCTTCAACAGATCGATCTCAAATCATTGTCCGGTGAACGGATGACCATGGATCAAGTCATCCCGCAGGGAAAAAAAGTCATCGTCAGTTTTTGGGCGACCTGGTGTGCTCCGTGCAAAAAGGAGCTGGACGCGATCACGAAACTCTACCCGGAATGGCAGGAAAAATACAACGTTTCACTCATTGCGGTGAGTACGGATGATGCGCGAACCGCCAGCCGCATCAAATCGACCGTGGCGCAGCAAAAATGGCCCTTTGAGGTGTACCATGATATGGAGGGAAAGACGAAACAGGTCTTCAACTTCACTTCGATTCCGTTCACGGCGGTTTTTGATTCCAAAGGAAATCTGGCGTATACGCACGTGGGGTACAAAAACGGTGATGAAGTGAAGCTGGCGGAGAAGTTAGCTGAAATGGAGTAAATCGCGGTAGGTACCCGCTTAAATGCCTTTTCACCTGGTCATCCCGGCCAATAAGTTACAATGGGGTCGGATGGGCGTAAATCGTCCCCGTCCAATAA
>CBFGVZ010000157.1:0-8637 GCA_965652315.1 uncultured Saprospiraceae bacterium
GAATAAAATTGTTTGGACCATCGACCAGTAATTATAAGGTGGAATTGGTAGAGTCCACTAACCATGAAAACGGATTACAAATTATGACTTTTAACGTAATTTACTAAAATATCAAATTGAAGGCTAAGAAAAAAATAGTCGGCATTTGTGGAAGCGCCAGTCAAAATTCAGGAAATAGAGCCATTCTGAATTTTATAGCTGAACACGGAAATTCGGATTTGGATCTTGAAATTATTGACAATCTTTATGAGTTACCTCATTTCAGAACAGAACTAACGGAAACCACTGTTCCAAATAAAATAATAGAATTTCGAAATAAGATTTCAAACGCCGACGGTATTATAATCTGCACTCCGGAGTATATCTTCAGCATACCCAGCGGACTTAAGAATGCGATAGAGTGGTGTGTATCCACAACCGTTTTTTCCGATAAGCCAATCGGGATAATTGTAGCTTCGGCAAACGGAGAGAAAGGGCTGGAAGAATTGAAATTAATCATGAAAACCATTCAAACAATTTTTACGGACGAAACAACACTCCTCATTCGGGGAATAAGAGGTAAAATCTCCAGATCCGGAAAGATTACAAACGACATCACCGAAAAAAAATTAAAAGAATTTATCCAATCTTTGATTGAATTGGTCAAAAAGACAGCTGGTCAACCCAAATAAAAAATGAGAAATAACCGAAAAGAAATACAAGAAGATTATTCAATTCGAATTAATCGGGTTTTTGAATATATAGACGAAAACCTGAACTCTGATTTATCTTTGGAAACTGTTGCAGCATTGGCTTTTTTCTCTCCATTCCACTTTCATCGAATTTTCAAATTCATTACAGACGAAACCTTGAACAAGTATGTGACGAGGCGTAGAATCGAAAAATCTGCATTGGACTTGTTGCATAAAAACATCACGGCAACAGAAATCTCTCACAATTTAGGATATAGTGATATTTCCTCTTTTTCCAAAGCATTTAAAAAATATTATGGATTAAGTCCGACCGAGTTTAGAAAACAAAACCCATACCGATATAGCAAGATTAGACAACTTCATAGCAAGAACAGACAAGACTATCCGGACTATGGCAAATATATTTGCATCATTGACAACCTTTCAAATTGGATCAAAATGAATGCAAAAATTGAGATTAAAAACATGCCTGAAATGGACCTGGCTTATGTTACAAGTATTGGTCCGCAGAACCTTGAAGAAGCATATTCAAAACTAATTCAATGGGCCAAACCTCTGGGACTGATGAACGAGGATTCCAGGATGGTTACGATTTATCACGACAGCTTTAAAATAACAGAAGCCAACAAGATACGAATGAGTGCTTCTATTTTATTACCCCAGCCCGTACAAACAGCAGGAGAAATTGGCCAGACCTCAATCCCGGCAGGGAGATATATTGTGGGTAGCTTAGAAATTGCCCCGGACGAATTTGAAAAATCATGGACAGGACTCTTTTTGTGGATGAACGAGAATGGATATAAAAAAAGTGACAGGAACCCGTTTGAGATTTATCATAATAATTTCAACGAACATCCCGAAAGAAAGGCTATAGTTGATTTTTATATCCCTATTGAATAAAACAACTTCGATAAAAGCTGAGACGAGTCCGCCGGTAAGACAAGAGTTCACCACTAGAATGGCCCACGTGCATACGCACCTTCGGTAGGAATTTAACATAGGTAGGAAAAGAGGTCAGGAATGATTGACTTACCGGACAGTATTTCTTAGTCCCTGGTTCCTAATCCCTTATTCACCCCCTTCACCATCGGTACAAACCGGAAATAATCAAACCGTTCAATCGTCGGTTCACCAGTTGTCCGGGTCAGTCGGATCATTTGTTGAGAGGCTTCCTGCTCCCCCACCGGACAGACCAGAAAGCCACCTATGGCCAATTGTTCCTGAAGTTCCGCCGGAATAGCGGATGGTGCTGCCGTGATCAGAATTTTATCGAATGGAGCAAACCGGGGTAACCCCTGATAACCATCGCCCAGGAAGGTCCGGATCTTGTGGTAGCCCAGATCCTCCAGCCGCTTCCGGGTCATTTCGTATAAACTTTCGTGGCGCTCGATGGTGTACACCCGGGCACCCAGGTCGTGCAGTATCGCCGCCTGATACCCGCTGCCTGTACCGATTTCCAGAATTTTATCGTGCGGCTTCACTCCCAGGAGGTTGGTCTGGTAAGCCACTGTGTAGGGCTGGGAAATGGTCTGTTCCTCCCCTATAGGAAAGGCCACATCTTTATACGCCCAGTCGTCAAATCCCGTATCGAAAAAAAAGTGCCGTGGAATAGCCCCCATTACTTCCAGCAATCGCTCATTGGTGATTCCTTTTTCCTTCAGTGTCCTGATTAATTGCCGCCGCATGCCCCGATGCCGGTATGTATCTTTATATTTAGTCATTATTTATGTCGATTCTGTCCTGGGCGTTGCCTCAATACAGCCTCCGAGCTGCCAAAGTCATCTTGTCACCTAATCCTGACTGGCAACCTGTCTGCAACCTGTCAGCCCACCTCAACAAAACCATAAAGGTACACATTCCTACACATCTTCTCCTCCTACTGCTTGTCATTCCTTCCAACCGCAATTTAAAATCCATCCAATTTCAAAATTCATTCCTTCAAAAGTTCAAATAAATATCTATATTGGAGCTGTTAAAAAAACACCCTATCATGAAGATAAAATTTGGAACTGACGGCTGGAGAGCCATTATAGCAGACGATTACACCTTTGAAAATGTACGTCGAGTCGGAGAGGGAACGGCCGCATACATGCTGGAAAAGGGAATGAAAAAGGTGGTCATCGGTTACGATTGCCGGTTTGGTGGAAAAACGTTTTCGGAACTGGTTGCCGGAGTCCTGGCTGCAAAGGGGATCCGTATTGTGCTCAGTAATTCGGGATTTGCTTCCACTCCGATGGTCTCGTTAGCAGTGCGGGAACTGGATGCCGACCTGGGCGTGGTCATAACGGCCTCGCACAATCCACCCGCTTACAATGGATACAAGCTCAAATCCAAATTTGGGGGTCCGAGTATCCCCGCCGAAGTAGAAGCCGTGGAAAACCGAATCCCCGATCAGGCCACCGTCCCCGTGCTTTCCATTCAGGAAATCGAAGAAAAAGGACTGGTCGATTGGGTAGATCTGGAGGAAATTTACCTGGACAAAGTCCGGGCTTCGTTTGACCTGGACGCTATCCGCCAGTCCGGTCTGAAAATCGCCTATGATGGGATGTATGGTGCGGGACAAAACGCCGTGCGAAAACTCTTCCCTCAGGCAGAACTCCTCCATTGTGAATTTAACCCTTCTTTTCACGGACAAGCGCCTGAGCCCATTGACCGGAATCTTCAGGAACTCGCTTCTCTCATCCGGGACAATCCGGGGAAATATGACGTTGGGCTGGCCAACGACGGGGATGCAGACCGGATCGGAATGTACGATGAAAACGGGAAATTTGTCGATTCTCACCACCTCTTGCTTTTGTTACTCGAATACCTGTATCAGTTCAAAAATATCCGGGACAAGGTCATCGTCACCTTTTCTGTCACCGACAAATTAATTAAATTGGCGGAACTGTACGACCTGGACGTGGAAATCACCAAAATTGGATTCAAATACATCGCCCAGCGTATGCAGGAAGTGGATGTCGTGGTGGCGGGTGAAGAATCTGGCGGTATCGCGGTTGCGGGCCACATCCCTGAACGAGATGGGATCTGGATCGGCCTCGTCATTTTCGAATACATGGCCAAAACGGGTAAATCACTGACCCAATTGATCCAGGATCTCTACGATAAAGTAGGTCCATTCACCTGTGATCGGGATGACCTGCATATCAGCGAATCCCAAAAACAAGCTATTCTTCAGCATTTGAGCAATCATCCTGTCACAAATTTCGGGGACTACAAAGTGGCGCGGGAAGAAAATCTCGACGGATTCAAGTACATCCTGGACAATGGGGACTGGACCATGATCCGTCCGTCCGGAACCGAACCTGTCCTGCGGGTCTATGCCCAGTCGAAGGATGACGAAAGCGTCAAAAAATTACTTCAGGCTGTTCACCAAACGCTCCAGAAGATTGAATAAAAAAAGACTATTTTTGCCGTTAATTATATCGACCTTACTACTCGGGGTGATGCAATGCAATGATTCGGAAAACCTGACATCCGGTGAGGACATCTACCGCGTCTATTGCGTCAATTGCCACGGTATCGACGGAAGCCTCTCCACCAGCGGAGCACTGGATCTTTCCCGGTCCCAGCTGCCGATGGAAGGCAGAATCGACATCATCCGGCATGGCAGGGTAACCATGATGGGTTTTGAGGGGGTGTTAACCGAGGAACAAATTGATTCGGTGGCCCGATATACGCTGAAACTCCTGAAATAATGGATAAGAACGAAAAAATAGTGGTGACCGGAGGAACCGGATTTATCGGGAGTTATATCCTCCGGGAACTGATTGACAACGGGTTTACCAATATACATGCCATTCGGGGCGAATCCAGTGACATGAGGCTGGTGGCAGATTTTCAGAATCGGATATCCTGGCACGTGGCCCGGTTGGAGGACATTGATGACATTTACCGGATCATTCAGGGGGCTGGAAATGTGATCCATGCAGCGGGTCTGGTATCCTTTTCTCCCTCTGACAAGGATCGTTTGTATGAAATCAACGTTCGCGGCACTGAAACCATCGTGAATGCCTGCCTGGAACATCAGGTCAGACGACTCATCCACATTTCTTCCGTCGCCGCCATCGCCAAAACCACCAATGGTCGTCCGATTACCGAACAGACCAAATGGCATGATGACCGGCACACGTCGCATTACGGACGGAGCAAACACGGTGCAGAAATAGAGGTTTGGAGGGGAATTGCGGAAGGTTTGGATGCCATCATTCTCAATCCCTCAATCGTGCTCGGCGCCGGTGACTGGTATTCGAGTTCCTGTCAGTTGTTTATGCAGATATACCACGGTCTTAAATTCTACACCCCCGGAAGTACGGGTTTTGTCGATGTTCGTGATGTAGCGGCGATTACTGTGGGGATGTTGGATGTTGCAATGGTAAATGAAGCTTATATCCTCAATGAATCCAATTATCATTTTGAAGAAATATTTGGCCTGATGGCGCGGGGTCTGGATAAAAAACCGCCCTCGATTCTGGCACCCCGCTGGATCGCCCGGCTAATCGTAGCCTGGGAATACGTCAAATCCAAAATGACAGGCCGACATCCGGTGATTACCAGGGACAGTGTGCGCAATGCCTACGAGTGTTTTAATTATGATAATCAAAAAATCCGGTCTCTGGGGTTTTCCTTCACTCCAGTGGGTGAAACCATACGCGATACCACTAAACTTTTGAAACAAGCTGCCGCGCACGATTTCGAGCCCATGCTCCTAAAGCCCGGGCCTATTACCAAATCGAATCAGTGGGTATGAGAATTGGATTTGACGCAAAACGCGCTTTTCAAAACCTTACCGGTCTGGGGAATTATTCCCGTACGTTGATCCGAAATCTGAAGTTGTTTTTCCCCGATGAAGAATACGTTTTTTTCACCCCCCGGACCGACACCGAATATTCACATATTTATGAGCGGGACGAAATCATTTCCCCGGAAACAAAAAGCCCGGTTTGGCGCACCATTGGAATCCGGACGGATGTCCGCCGGTCAGAAATTGATGTTTTCCACGGCCTGTCCAATGAACTGCCGCTGGGGATCGACCGGACCGGAGTGCCTTCCGTGGTTACTATTCACGATGTTATATTTGATCTGGTGAAGGCGGATTTTCCCTGGCACGACCGTTTGGTTTATCGGCTCAAGACCAATCGCTGTATTGCGGAATCCACCAAAATAATTACCATCAGCCAGGCCACCAAATCCGATCTGATCAACCGATTTGAGGCCGATCCAACAAAAATTGAGGTGATTTATCAGCCCATCGACCAGCAATTTGATCAGGAGTACATCTATCAAAGTAAATTTAATGAAATCAAGGAGCTGTATCAATTACCGGATCAATTTTTACTATACGTAGGAGCGTTGATGAAAAGAAAAAACATCCTGCGGATGATTCAAGCCTGGGAACGTCTGCCCGAAGCCTATCGCATTCCATTACTCATTTTCGGTGAAGGCCGTGCCTACAAGAAAAAAGTACAGCAATACATCGCCGCCCGCAACATCGGAGATCGCGTCCAACTCCGCTCCCGGGTACCGTTTAAACATTTACCGTACCTGTACCGCCTGGCGGAAAGCGTATTGTATCCCTCACTGTACGAAGGATTTGGTTTGCCCGTCGTGGAAGCGTTGGCTTGCGGATCCCGGGTGGTGACCTCATCGGTCAGCTCCATGCCAGAAGCCGGTGGCGATCTTCCGCAATACGTAAATCCTCATGAAGTGGACTCTATCGCAGACGGTATAGTCAGAAGTCTCGAACAATCCCGTCCGGATCCTGTTGAACTGGCCGGGCATTTATCGAAATTTGACCCGTTCGTGTTGACGGAACAAATCATGAATGTTTACCGCGAAATAGGGGAAAAATAGTACCTTTGTGGTCATTGAAAATATAAATGTAAATATAAATAAATCTATGTCTGTAGAAACCAAATTGAATTACAAAGTCCGGGATATCAAATTGGCGGACTGGGGCCGACGGGAAATCGAACTGGCCGAAGCAGAAATGCCGGGATTGATTGCCTTACGTGAAAGATTCGGAGACATTAAACCACTGAAAGGAGCCCGTATTGCCGGCTGCCTGCATATGACCATTCAGACTGCTGTGCTCATTGAGACGCTGGTGGAATTGGGTGCAGATGTGACCTGGTCCTCCTGTAATATCTTTTCCACTCAGGATCATGCTGCCGCTGCAATAGCCAAAGCAGGAGTTCCGGTGTTTGCCTGGAAAGGAGAGACCGAAGAAGAATACAATTGGTGTATCGAGCAGACACTATTTGGTTTTGAAGGGAATCAGCCACTCAATATGATCCTCGATGACGGCGGCGATTTGACAGCTATGATCTTCGATAAATATCCTGAACTGATCCCGGGCATCAGGGGGATCAGCGAGGAAACCACCACCGGTGTTCATCGTCTGTATGAGCTCGAAAAGAAAGGCCGGTTACCCCTTCCTGCCTTCAACGTCAACGATTCCGTCACCAAATCCAAATTTGACAATAAATATGGTTGTCGGGAATCCTGCGTGGATGCCATCCGTCGTGCGACCGATTTGATGCTCGCCGGAAAAGTAGCGGTAGTGGCCGGATATGGAGATGTGGGCAAGGGATCTTCTGCCTCTCTGCGTGGTGCCGGATGTCGCGTGATTGTTACGGAAATCGATCCGATCTGTGCATTACAGGCTGCTATGGATGGTTATGAGGTCAAGAAAATGATGGACGCTGCTCCTGAAGCGGACATCATCGTCACCGCTACCGGCAACAAAAACGTGGTTTCATCTGAGCATTTTCCATTACTGAAAGACAAGGCTGTGGTGTGCAACATCGGCCATTTTGACAATGAGATCAATATGGCGTGGCTCAATAAGAATTACGGTGATACCAAGGTAGAGATCAAGCCACAGGTGGACAAATATACCTTGAATGGCAAGGATGTGATTGTGCTGGCAGAAGGTCGGTTGGTCAATCTGGGTTGTGCCACCGGTCACCCTTCCTTCGTCATGTCCAATTCGTTTACGAATCAGACGCTGGCGCAGATGGAATTGTGGCAGAATCACGAAGAATACGAGAACAAGGTATATACGCTACCCAAACATTTGGATGAAGAGGTAGCCCGCCTCCACCTCTCAAAAATAGGTGTGGAATTGGAGACGTTGACCGATGAGCAGTCCGATTATATCGGTGTGGAAAAAGAGGGACCCTACAAGCCGGATTATTATAGGTATTAGGAGTTAGTGATTTGTGGTTGAGATTGAGGAAGAGGTTGGTGCTTGAGTATGGGGAAAGTATTAGTGTACCGGGCATAACGTTCGTGATTCTTATGACGAGGTTGTTTTTTGTCATATCGAAAATGCTAAACCGAGTATAGCCCAATCTACATACACCGATCGCTATCGGGGCTATCGGGGGTTGATGATGAAGATAGGGCGAAAAAGAATCCGTCAGATGTGTCACTAATTTAGTGACTGGTGCACTAGCTGTTGGCTATTGGCCGTGGGCTATTGACGGGTGATGTGCAGTATAAGCTGGTTTTCTTAATTGAATCCAATTTCTTACACATTCGACAATCCTCGACAGTCGTTGATCTTAAATCGGAAATCGTTTGAAAGACTTATCACTTTTCAGGAAACTCTTTATTCTGCCCATCCGGGCATATCAGATCCTTCTATCCCCCATCCTCGGCAAAAACTGCAGGTTTCAGCCGACCTGCTCCCAGTATATGATCGATGCCATTGCCGAATGGGGACCTTTTCGCGGTATCTGGCTTGGAATCCGTCGGATCAGTAAATGCCATCCCTGGGGTCCCCACGGCCATGATCCGGTGCCGAAACGGAAGAAGTGAAGTTGAAAAGTGCATAATGTTGAGTTTTACAAGTAGCTCCCTCCTTTGTGTGGTAAGAAAAAACGATTCAATATTTCAATAGCCCAACGACTCAACAACTCAAAGATTCAACGCTATTTTA
>CBFGVZ010000158.1:0-8540 GCA_965652315.1 uncultured Saprospiraceae bacterium
AAAATGCCTTTCTCATCCGCTCCAGGCTCTTTGGTAGCGCGGTCAGGGCATCCTCCTGTCCTTCAAATTCAACAGATACGTATCCCTTATACCCGGCATCCCGGAAAATCCGGGCCACTCGATCGTAATCGATATCCAGCGTGTACCACTTTCCACCTCCATAATAGGTTTTTGCTTGAATCAATACGGTTTTGGGAGCCATCATTTCAAGTTGTTCATAGGAGTTTTCCAGAAAATTGCCCGTATCAGATGTCACCTGAAGCCAGGGCGAATCCACTGCATCTACTATCCGAAGGACACCTTCTGCTGTCCGGCCCAGACCCCAATGATTCTCCAGTCCAATGGTTACTCCGCATTTTTCCGCAGTAGGAATGCAACGCTCGATGGCATCGATGACCCATTCGAATCCCTGGTCTTCGGTATATCCTTCCAATATCGGTTCTATTCCCTTATTCGCCATCAGATCATTGAACGATTTGATCGTGCCCCAGCGACCGGTATTTAGTCGCATCGTGGGAATTCCCAGTTGGTAGGCCAGTTCGATCTGGTGGATGGTTTTTTTAACCTCCGAATCACGTTTTTCCTTCTCCGGATAGACAAAGCCCTGATGCGTCGAAAATCCCATTAGATCCAAACCGGCATGGAAAGCCCGTTGCTTGATTTTCTGCAAGTAACTATTTTCATCCGAGGTCATCTGGATCAGGAGCAATTCTACACCATCAAATCCCATCGCTGCCGCCTGGTCAATACAATATTCAATCGGCGTATCCTCCTTTGGTCCGTTGAATCTCCAGAATGAATAAGTAGAGACCCCAATCCGGTTCCCCACCGGAGACATGAATGGGTTACTGACTGGCTTGAAGGGTTTGCCAAACAATTCCGGTGCAATGGCTAAAGCCGGTGCGGCCCACATGGATTGACGTAGAAATGATCTTCGGTTGTGCATAGACGAATTAGTTTTCTGATCAAATAAGCCATCGCCGATGGATTGACTTGAAAACCTTAAACTAGTCAAAATTTTGGAGAAAGATTAGCACAATACGATTTTACCCGACATAAACATGGTATTTGCTCTATGTTGATGCGAGGCATGACCGAATGTAGTCGAAGACCAAAGATGGTGAAGTCACTTTTGATGAGGGAACTAAGTCTGAACGCAACCTTGCGATTGGGTGAGATGGCCCATACGGGCGGTGAAGGAACCCGAAGGGAAAGGAGTGCAATAAACCCCTTTTCATCGCCTGGCCTTCACAAACTCAACTTGGACCGACCGGATACCTCGCAGGAGCTCTTCGCGACTGAATTGGGAAAAGGAGAAGCGGATTGGATCATTCCGGTGCCAGGAGATGGTTCCGGTCACTGTATCAGTGACGATCAAAGCATCTCCCACTTGTCGGCCCCGCCATTCACCCGCCTGGGTGGAGGTGAGCTGGATCGAAAACGTATCGCTCCAAAGCAGATCATCACCTGATCGGATATCCCCTGATAGATATAGATTTTGATAGCCGAATTCAGGGGAGAATGTGATATGAAGAACCGCTTTGGTGGGTTCTGCATCCTGTTCTGTTTCCAAACTGCCTTCCAGTATTAGATCACGCGACCAACCCGTATCTGGCAGTTCAAATGATTGTTCGTATAGCGTGGCGGGATCGCTACAACCCATTACCAATATTAATAAGAGAGCGCATCCCGGAATTGTTCTAACTCTGCCCACTGAAGTAGTCCTTCATTTTTTCAAAAAAACCCTTATCACTCTTTCCGGGCGTTGGATTGAAATTTTCCATATTCCGGAGGGTCTCCAGCAATTCGCGTTCTTCCTTATTCAGGGATTTCGGTGTCCAGACATTGACATGGATCAACTGATCGCCGGTTTGATATCCCTGAACATCAGGTAATCCTTTTCCTTTCAGGCGGAAGATCTTACCCGATTGTGTACCTTCTGGAATTTTGATTTTAACATTGTTTTTCAGGGTCGGCACTTCCACGCTGGTCCCAAGCGCCGCATCTGCAAAATTGAGATACAGTTCGTAAATGATTTGATTGCCATCCCGGGTCAGAATATCGTGGGGTTTCTCCAGAATTTCAACCAGTAAGTCACCGGCCGGACCTCCCTGAGCTCCTGCATTGCCTTTACCCCGCAGAGAAAGTTGCATCCCTTCTTCCACTCCCGCAGGTATTTTGACCTCGATCGTTTCCTGATCATATTGCGTACCACTTCCTTTACACGTTTGGCATTTGTCCTTGATGATCTCTCCAGTACCATGGCAGGAAGGACACGTTGACTGGGTTTGCATCTGGCCCAGGAAAGTGTTCCGCACCTCGAGTACTACTCCTTTGCCGCCACATGTTCCACAGGTAGCTATCGCTCCGGAATTTTTGGCACCGCTTCCCTTGCAGGTCGTACATTTTATTTGTTTTTTGACCTTGATGGTTTTAGTCACACCAGAAGCAATTTCCTCCAGGGTCAGTCCTACTTTAATTCTCAGGTTACGGCCTTTGGTCCCCCGACTCCTCGTTCCACCAGCCTGGCCGCCGAAAAAGCTTCCGAACGGACTGCCGCCGCCAAAAATATCCCCAAACTGTTCGAAAATATCTTCCATGCTTCGGGCCCCGCCGCCAAATCCACTATGTCCATTCACTCCTGCATGGCCAAACCGATCATATCTGGCCCGCTTATCGTCATCACTGAGCACCTCATAGGCCTCTGCAGCCTCCTTGAACTTTTCCTCTGCTTCCGTATTTCCAGGGTTTTTGTCTGGATGAAATTGCATGGCAATTTTTCGGTAAGCCTTTTTAATTTGGGTGCCATCGGCCGTTTTGGCTACTCCGAGGACCTCATAATAATCTCTTTTGGTCATAAATTTATCGTTTTCCCACTATTACCTTGGCATGGCGGATAATCCGGTCATTCAGAAAATAGCCCTTCTCTATGTAATCGATGATTTTACCTTTGAGTGCAGGGTCCTGCACTTCTATATCCGCAATAGCATCATGCAACTCGGCATCAAATTCCCGATTGGAGGTGTCCATTGCTTTCAACCCCTGCTGCTGAAGCGTATTGTACAATTTATTGTACACCAATTCAACCCCTTCGCTGAAATATTCCTCATTTTCGGGATCATCGGCATTTTTCTTCGCCCGGTCAAAATCGTCCAACACGGGCAACAGCATGGTTATGACTTCTTGTCCGGCCATTTTTGACATTTCAATTTTTTCTTTCAGGGAACGTTTCTTGAAATTGTCAAATTCGGCAACCAATCGTAGATATTTATCCCGCAATTCCTGGATCTCCGCCTTTAAGACATCTACAGTATTATCGTCCTCATCAGACTGATTATCAGTCGCTTTTTCAGCGTTCGTCTGTAAGATTTCTTCCTGATCCAATCCTTCATCCTCATTGGGATGTCCATTTTTTTCCTTGCTCATTTTCGTATATTATATATCTGTATCCAATGTATACCCCTTGCAAAATACCTGCCATCAGATCATTATTGCCAAATTGTCAGGTTGTGATCCTCCATCACGCTTGCTGATCGCTCAGCATTGATCCATTCAGTAATGGAGGACCATTAGAAACTATGACTTCCAATTAATACGACTGGAAATTGTTCATATGGAAATTGGAAATTCTTTGGTCACCATTTTCGATGCTCGCATCGCCATCCTATTGGTCTGGGAGGGGTAATCAGATAGGTTCATCTGCATTCAATTGTAGCTTTCATTTTTGAAACCCTGTCCCCAGTTTTCCCGATCGAGATTGCGATAGTGAATAGCTTCAGCCAGATGACCGATCTGTATATCCTCATGGCCATCCAAATCTGCTGCAGTACGGGCCACTTTAAGGATACGGTCGTAAGCGCGGGCCGACAACTGGAGTTTTTCCATGGCGCTTCGTAGCAGCATTTGTCCGGCTTTATCGATGACACAAATGTGCTTAACCATTCGAGCGGGCATTTCCGCATTGGTTCGCACATCCATTTCAAATTCTGCAAAGCGATCCGATTGTAAATCCCGGGCCCGGTTGATTCGTTTAGCAATTTCTTCACTCGTTTGTCCGGTAGCTTCTGCGTTGACGATTTCATCAAATGAAACCGGAGTGACTTCAACGTGGATGTCAATTCGATCCAGCAAGGGTCCTGAAATCTTATTCAAATATCGTTGGATTGCCCCCTGCCCACAGACACAGTCTTTTTCAGGGTGGTTGAGGTAACCGCATGGACAGGGATTCATCGAGGCTACCAGGATAAAAGAGGCCGGATAATCCACGGTCATTCGGGCTCTGGAAATGGTGATGCGACGTTCTTCCAGTGGTTGTCGCAATACCTCCAGTACAGAACGGCGGAATTCCGGTAATTCATCGAGGAAAAGTACTCCATTGTGTGCCAGAGATATCTCTCCCGGAAGCGGATTGGATCCTCCGCCTACCAGCGCAGCATCACTGATGGTGTGGTGGGGGGCTCGGAATGGCCTGATCTTGATCAATGATGCATTTTCATCGAGCAAGCCGGCCACGCTGTGAATCTTCGTTGTTTCTAGGGCTTCATGGAGCGTGAGCGGAGGTAGAATAGTGGGTAACCGTCTGGCCAGCATAGTTTTTCCTGCTCCCGGTGGACCGATCAAAATAACATTGTGCCCCCCGGCGGCAGCCAGTTGGAGCGCGCGCTTAATATTTTCTTGCCCACGTACATCCTTGAAATCAGCCGAATATTTATTATGATTTATGGAAAACTCATCCCGTGTATCCACTACCACGGGATCAGGCTGTGTGATGCCCTGTAGTATGTCATGTACCTCTCCTAATGAAGAAACCCCATATACCCGGATGTGGTCCACGATGGCTGCCTCCCGTGCATTTTGTTTCGGAAGGATAACCTG
This sequence comes from uncultured Saprospiraceae bacterium, assembly GCA_965652315.1. Taxonomy (GTDB): domain Bacteria; phylum Bacteroidota; class Bacteroidia; order Chitinophagales; family Saprospiraceae; genus Membranihabitans. Next base: position 4,876 of record CBFGVZ010000158.1, read on the forward strand.
ATCGATGCCGAGTTTCCGGGCCATAATGGCGATGGGTAGTGCCCCCCGAATCGGTCGGATCTCTCCATCCAGTGCGAGTTCCCCCATCATCAGGTATTGGTCCAGGGAGGCCGCACTGACCTGGTTGGATGAGGCCAGGATACCCACTGCTATGGGCAGATCATAAGCACTTCCTTCCTTGCGTATATTGGCCGGAGCCAGATTTACCACGATTTTCTGACTGGGCATCCGAAATCCCAGATTTCGAATGGCTGATTCAATCCGTTGATAGCCTTCCCGAATGGCATTATCCGCAAGTCCCACAAAATGGTAACTGATCTTTTTACCCACCACATTACCACCGACATTAACCTCGATGGTGATCGGGATGGAATCCACACCCTGTACCGTGCCCGCATGGGTTTTTACTAACATGAACCAGCCGGATTGTTAAGGATTGTTCAAGGTAATAAAAAATCGATAAAAATCCGAACGGAAAGTTGGATTCTGTTATTCTTTCCGGTAAACAATCAATTTCTTTTGATATACTGATTTGCCGTTGATGGTTTCCACAATATACAATCCATCGGGCCAGGTCGGTTTCAGGTCAATTTTACGGGTACGCATGGCGGGATGATACCGAAACACTTCAAAGCCCTGAATGGATCTGACATATATCCGGGCATCCGGCTGAAGATATTCCTGAAATTCCAATCGTAGTTGGCCCGACTGTACCGGATTGGGATAAATTTTCATAAAAAGATTTTGGTTCGGATTATTATGTAGCCGGACTACGGAGGAATAGGAGACAGCACCCGATCCATCGGTGATTGCGAGCCGGTAATAAGTCCATGATCCCTGCCGATAATGCGATACATAACTCCCCGACCAATTTTTAGCCGTTTTGAATACATTAGAATCCAAAATTGGGATCGGGTCATATCGTACCCCATTGTAACTGTATTCCAGATTCATCGCCCGGATGTGTTCCGCGGAATGATGAAGTTTCCAGTACAAGTAGTGGTGGTCCGATACTTCACGACCCTCGAACTTTGCAATCTCAAGGGGCAGAACCGAGAAGTTTACCGTGAAATTTTGTCTTTGCTCATGATAAATGGCCATTCTGCCGCTACCATCGGTCAGTTGGATTTTTAACCGGGCCTGGTCAGAGTTAATTTCAGGTGGTCTGACTTCGTGTATACCATCATTCTCCACCTCTTCTGCTAGCACTTGAAAACTGGTCCCTCCATCAGTACTATAGAGGATATCCACGGTGGGGAATCCATTGGACTCCGTATCACCGGTTTGCCATTCCACGGTCATCAGTCCCGATCGGCCATTTTCATTTGTATTCAATACAATGGACTGACCAGGTTGCGGGGCGGTGACCTGTAAGGGTGGTGCATCCCGGACCGTAACCGTCATTTCATCGCAACGAACATATCCACCGGCCCTTGAAGTAAGGCGCATGGTTATATCTCTTGGTACCGTGGCGTAAACCTCACCATTCCGTTGATTCCCGGATTGCTGAACATCTTTGGCAGGAAAGGACCGGTGATATCCATTACCTGACGGATCATAGCTACGGTACATGGGTGTGGTGGCATAATTACCACCATTAATCGGATGGGATCTGCTGCCAGATCCCTGATTGTCAGTGTCATATTGTTCCCAGATATAGGTATAGGCATCTCCGGTAGCTGTCAGATCAAATGCCGTTCGCAAAGGAACCGAAAAATCTCCCGGTATTTGAACCGAAACACCAGACCCGCTTCCCGATCTTCCTCCGCAGGGTGAGACAGAATTAAGATGTTCCAGAATCTGACTGATACTGTGATTATGAAAATAATGAGTGGAGGTAGTTGGGGTAATATTATGATTTCCACATTGCCCTTCATAGGACATTAGCGTACTTCCCGATCCGGGTTCAAACCCGTTACCGGAACTCCGGTTGGTTCCGCTGCAGTTTCCGGCAGTACCGTAAAAACTGTGATCCGCTCCGAGTTGATGGCCGACTTCGTGTCCAAAAATATTGAATGTAAATGACTCGTTTTCCGGGAGACTGGTACCCGTCCAGCCCCCGCCTTTGTAAGCATCCCGGCAGACAGCCCGTAAATAAGCAATACCCGATCCTGAAGCGCCCCCACCGCTGGTCGTTCGTTTGTGAAAAACATGGCCGATGTCATAGATACTGTTGTCGACATGGTTATTAAAAAAATTCCTGGCCTGCTCGGCAAGGTTTGTTCCCGAAGGATTAAAGGGGTCATCAGCAGAGTTGGTGTATAGGAATTGGTCATCCGTGATGAGGTTGAACGAAATATTCATCTCCGCTGTATAGAAGGCATTAACCGCGTTCACCTGGCGGGCAATGGCTGTTCGGATGTTTGATTTTATTCCCTGGAAATAATTTCCCCACTCGCCCGTGCAGGCGATGAACAGATCGAAAGTTCTTGAACTATAATTGGTGTTGGCACAGGGTGATGATTGACCACCTTTCCGGATCCCTGGCACTTTCAGCAGGGAACAGGAAATTTTCCCACTATCCGACCGGCCCCCCGATCTGGTCAGTTTGTAACGACCGGGCGATTGTTCCAGTGGGGCTATACTCGTTATTATTCCATTTTTGAAGTATGATAAATACAGATTCTCCCCCTGAAAAAAACCAAATATCGGGTAACCCATACTATCCCGTCCGCTGAAAGATTGGTAGACGGATTCTGCGCGGGGGGTTGAGACATTCCCTTTTATAAAGGCGTTTGCCCGGATTGTAAATTCCACTGGCTCCTCCTGTATTGGGATTCGCATCGTGGTTGCGTTTTCCGATCGGGTGATGAGTTCATGGCGAATCAGTTCGGTGGTTTCGATGTCCCATTGGAACGTATTGATATATGATTGTCCGAACAAAAGATGATAATGGCCTGTCACCAGGAATACCAGAATGATTAATTGGGTTAAGGATTTAGGCATTATAAAATTTGTTATATAGATATATTTAATATTTATGATTCTCGAAGGAGCCATTTCATTTGGGCTGGCTGACACTCGTTCATTCTGTTTCTGTATCCAGATCGCTGATGCTTGGCCGACAGGTACAGTAACAGAAATATAATCAAAATTTTATGGGAGCACGTATTTTACAACCTTGCAATGTTTTAAATTATTGGTAATAATCCATTTTTTAACAATAATATTTTGGAAGGAATGAGGGACCATCTTAATTTTTCAATAATATATGGTCGTTGGCAAAGGTTTCGATCTGTTGTTTGGCTACATTCCAGAAATAAATCTTCCTGTTTTGAAAAATGTAGTCCTGGGTTTCTTCAAGCAGGGGAGAATCCGGCAACTCAAGGGTGACATAAGCAGGTATTTGCTGGTCCGGATCAATGACATGCCATTGATTGGAGAAATAGGCATAAATCCGGGACATCGAACGGTCAATCTGAATATCTCTGCTTACGACTGGTAGGGGAATTCGTTTCTTCAGCCGCCCCGCATAATCAAAGATAAATACACCCTTACTGTGGTCAGCCAGATAAATTTCATTGCGGTGGAAGATAAGTTGGTCCACGCGCACCCCGGGGATTTCCCAATCCAGGTTTCGGGATTCATTCAGAAAGCGGAGTTGGGCGGAATATTCCTGTAGCTTGTGTTCGGACTGGTTGTAAAGCCAGATATTTTGTCCATTT
>CBFGVZ010000159.1:0-8381 GCA_965652315.1 uncultured Saprospiraceae bacterium
GGATTAGCATAGTGTTGATAGGTAGTGTGTGGTTTTGAATATCTTAGATTGTGACTGGCGTCCAGCTGTAGCCATACGCATAATACGGTCCGGAATATCTCTCTGGGGTGATCAGACAGATATGGTTAAAAAAAATGCCATTGAAATGCTCTGAGCGTTCTCCGGGTAATCCATTTATAATTCTTTACAGCACCGACCACTGTAAATAAGAGATAATTCCTACGGTCAATTTGAAGTTCCTTTACTGCTTTACAAACTTCCGTGAAACCCGGTTGTGCTCGTTTTCCAACATCAGAATGTATCGTCCGGCGGGTAGATCTGAAATTTGGATGGAGGCATTTGAACTATTGATGGTCCTGATTTCCCGGCCAGTCATGGACATTATCCGGTATTGGTCCGGGGTGAAATCGCTGGTGTTGCGTACGTGAAGCTCATTGCTTGCTGGGTTGGGGAACAATGAAAGCTCGGATTCCGGGATAGAGAGTTCATTGCTGGTAATGGTCGTCGTAAATTTGGAAACGCTGTTGAGGGTGACAACCTCATATTTGCCCCCGGCCGGAACGCGTTGTTCTACCCAGGCCAGGACATACAGACCACTGGAACTGAGATCATTGGGAACCGTTCCTTCCAGGACGATGGTTTCGGATTTGCCCGGGGCGATCGAAGGTACTGAATCTCCTTTTCCTTTCTGTTTGCCGAGAAATTTCCGGAAGACATTGTGTATGGTATAGTTTGTTCCATCCACCTCAACGTCCACCCTTTGCTGTACTAAAGCCGCATAGACAAATAAATTGTCCATTTTGCTGTCGGTCAGGTTAAATACCTCAAGCGTAACTTTTTTGCTGTTAGCCCCTGTTTCCACCATATTGAGTCCGGCCAGGACCTTGTCATCTTGTACGTCTTCTATTCTTTTAACGATGGAGCCGTAATGGCCGGATTCACCATTGACGCACAGGCTCGGAGTACCGACCAACGGATGGGAAGATTGAGCAAAAACGGCCTCCCGGTTATCCGCCTCCTCCTTGGCGTACAGATAAAGCGGGCAAGAGGAATAGGGATATTTCCGGTGTATGGTCATGGTGTTAATATCTCCTTTGAATTTATCCAGGTTGGATTCAATATCAGACCGGTTACTTATGCAAATCGGGCATTTGGTATTACTGAAATGTTCGACAAATGGAACTTTAATCGACTGGGCTTTAAGATGGGAAGTATAAAGTACAGTCACAAACAGGAAAAAGAATGTAAAATATTTCATCGGTTGGAATTTTTTAATTGTTCTATCGTATGAAATAAACGATCGTTTTTTAAAATTTGTGCACCACTTTGCATTAAATCAAAGATTTCCTGGAGTCGATCCTTTTTATAAGATTTCTCAGCCGTAAAGATTTTAAGCTTACCGGCGGATAATTTAAAAAGCTGAACCAGGGTCGTCGTATCCTGATCCTGGGTAAAATCTATGGCTGACCGTCCTTCTACCCGGATGCCATTCATCGTGACCTTATCTTTGCCAAATCTGAAAATCCGGATGATGTCTTTCTCCCGGTGTTCCAGATAATGCACATTGGAAAGGATCTTATCGAATACCACATCGCTGAATATTGCGATCAACCGTTGGGCTTTGTCCGGTTCGTCGGCTTTGATCCGGACCCAATCTTCCACTGGAATGCCATGGGTTGCCAGGAAGGTAACAAATTCCGATTTGAGTTCTTCGAGCTCTTCGGATGTAAGATTTCGGTATTTCATACTTCGTCCATTACTGCAAAGTTATACACACCATTGTAAAAGTTACTGTATCAAATGTATTATATTTGTACTATATGCCATAAACTACAGCGTATGATTGAATTACTGTTTGGGCTCACCCTGCCCGATTTTTCCCATCCCGAGATATGGATGAGCCTGCTTACACTCACTTTTCTGGAAATAGTACTGGGTGTCGATAACATTCTCTTCATCACCATTATAAGTGGTAAATTACCCAAGGAAAAACAGGGTCGGGCCATCAATATCGGATTGATCCTGGCTATGGTCATGCGGATTGCGCTGCTTTTCGGGATCTCATTCCTGACCGCGATGCAGTCTGCCTGGTTCTCATTTGACATCGGATGGTTATCTGCCGAGGTGTCAGGTCAAAGCATTATTCTATTCCTGGGGGGAATCTTCCTGCTTTATAAGGCGACCAGCGAAATCCATCACAAACTCGAAGGACACGAAGGAGAAGCCGAAAACAAAAAAGTCACGTCGTTTGGCAATGCCATAGTACAAATTGCGGTCATTAATATTGTATTTTCGATCGACAGTATACTGACCGCTGTGGGAATGACCAGTGGATTGACCGGAGCGCTGCTGATCATGATCATCGCGGTGGTCATCAGCGTGCTGATCATGATGGCTTTTGCGGTACCGGTTGGCAATTTTGTGAACAAGCATCCATCGGTCCAGATGCTTGGACTGGCTTTTCTGATCCTGATTGGGTTCATGCTGATCACGGAAGCTTCACATTTGTCCCACCTGGTCATCTTTGAACAAACAGTGGGTGCGATTCCAAAAGGTTACCTGTATTTTGCCATTGCGTTCTCAATGCTTGTGGAAATGCTCAATATGCGCCTCCGGAAGAACCAGGAGCCGGTACAGCTTCGCGGTGTGCAGGAAAAAGCCTCAAAGATACAGTCCAGAGAGTCATAAAGAGCATCATGAAAGGTAGGATGACGATTATCTGGGTAGCAATAGTATTTCTGATGGGCCAGGCCTGTCAACAGGATGGGTCTGACCAGTCCAGGACTGAGGAGATTTCCTTTCATAAATTGCAGGGACAGACCATGGGGACGACCTGGCATATTACCTATGAGGGTGATTCGGAAGCCAGCGTCCGGAAAAGTGAAGTGGACAGTTTGCTGAACCAGATCAACCAATCTGCTTCTACCTATATTCCGACCTCTATCATCAGCCGACTCAATGAGGGAGAAGTGATCAAAACCGATGCAGAGGATTCCACTGAAGTGGCATTTTTCCGGTATAATGCAAACCTTTCCAAACAGGTATGGGAAAAGAGCAACGGGTATTTTGATCCCACAGTCATGCCACTTGTAAATTATTGGGGCTTCGGTTACACGGGGCATCGACCGGTAGAAACCGTGGACCCGGAACGCATCGATTCACTACTGCAATATGTGGGATATGGACGAGTAGCGGACAGATTTGACGGCCCTACCTGGGAGTTGCCGGAAGGGTACCAACTGGACTTTAGCGCAGTAGCAAAGGGCGCCGCCTGTGATTGGATTGGACGATACTTTGAAGGTCGTGGTATGGCCAATTATCTGATCGAAATCGGTGGCGAGATGCTGGTTCGCGGACCCGGCCGGGCCGGCGATGGATGGATTGTAGGCGTCAGTAAACCCCGGTTGAATGCGCCCGCTCAGGAGTTGATTGAGGAACTGGCGATTCGGGACAAAGCACTGGCCACGAGTGGTAATTATCGAAATTATTACAAATCCGGAAACCGCATGATTTCCCATACGATCAATCCCAAAACGGGATATTCCGAAGAAAAAAGTATCTTGTCGGCCACAATTATTGCCGAAAACTGCGGCATGGCGGATGCACTGGCGACCGCGGTGATGGCCATGGGGCTCGAAGACGGTCAGAAAATGCTGGAAAAGATTTCGAGCGTCGAAGCTTATCTGATATACAATAACGGCGCGGACAGTATGTTAATATACGAGACTGAAGGAATGGATTCATTAAAATACACAATCAAACCATGATAAATTTTAACCTCGACCGAGACCTGATATTTCTGGATATAGAATCAACCGGATTGCATGTGATCCATGATCGGATCATACAGCTGGCACTGATCAAATTCCGACGGGATGGGGTCGAACCGGAAGAATATACCGCGTTGGTGAATCCGGGTCGGGAGATTTCAGAAGAATCAATTTCCATCCACGGGATTACACCCGCGATGGTGGCAGATAAACCATTTTTTGGAGACATTGCCAAAGAGGTGTTTGATTTTATCGGTGATGCAGATTTCGCGGGATACAATTCCAATAAATTTGATGTACCCATGTTGATGGAAGAACTGGACCGGGCCGGTCTGCCACTGGATATGACCGATAGGCGGACCATTGACGTGATGCGAATTTTTACCAAAATGGAGCCTCGGAATCTGGTAGCCGCACTCAAATTTTATACCGGTGAAGACCTGGAAGAAGCACACGATGCACTCGAGGATGTCCGGGCCACAGTCAAAGTATTGCAAGGACAGCTATTACGGTACGCCAATACGCCTTATGATGATGGAGAGGGAAATGTTACCTTTCCGGTGAAAAATGATATACAGGCGCTCCATGATTTTACCACTGACCTCCGCTACGCTGATGTAACGCAAAAACTGAAATATGACCTGGAAGGCCGGATCGTCTTCAATTTTGGAAAATACAATGGACAGCCGGTAGGGGAGTATTTATATAAAGACCGACAATATCTGGGTTGGATGCTCTCCAAGGATTTCTCCTATCAAGTCAAGGATATCATACAAAAAGAAGTGAAAGCTTATGTGGATCAAGTGGCTAAAGAAGGCACGGCCTGAAAGCCTGGTGGTCATCCTGATCCTGGCTGCAATATTGATGTCGTGCGAGGAATATCAGGAAGGATGCATGGATGCCACAGCAACCAACTTTCGAGTGTCTAATCAGGTGCCCTGCTGTTGTGAATACCCGGTGCTCGTATTCCAGACCACATTTACGAAAGATAGCGTGACACGATCATTCGCTGACACTTTTACCAATTCGTTCGGCCAGCAATACCTGATCCGGGATTTCAGATTTATTGCCACAGGCGTTACCCTTTCAGATTCGCTTGATCAGATTTACACTTTAACCGATACGTTTGACCAATATAAAATATCACCGGGTATCCTGGCAGTAGATGTGCTCAATCTTGACAATAAAGGAAGTAATTTTATGTGGGATGGCCGTTTTGATAGATTGCAGTTTTCTATTGATTATCCGGAAGAATTGCAGTCCAGGAGACCTGAGGATTTTCCGATGGACCATCCGTTAAGGGACAGTATGTTTTACGATTTAAATCGTTCGGCCTGGGTAGCTGCCAGAGTTGTTATAGATCTCCCGGACCAGGACCTGATAACGATCGAATTGACTGAAAATGATTTGCCAGTGCCGGTCCTGCTCAGCGGCGACTGGACCAAAAGCCGGGGTAACAATCTGACCGTGAATTTTAAAATCAACATTGAGACATTGTTCGGTGAAATGGACTTTTCCAGCCCCCCATCCGAGTTGATTGCTACATTTGCTTCAAACTTACCTGCTTCGATTGAACCTTAATTACACAGGAATTATTGATACAATACATGGTAAGGTATATCTGGCATAGAAATCTTTTTCCTGGCCTCCCGCTGCTACTGCTGTTGGTCCTGGGATGGGCATGCGAAAAGGGAATCCCACAGGGCCCGGATGATGGGAACCATGATCTGACTTCTATTCCTTATGATCCGGTACCCTACACACTCGATATCCCGGTCAACTACCCGAAAATGTATATCCCCTCTTCTAATCCACTCACCCGGGAAGGCGTTGAACTGGGGCGCAGGTTGTTTTACGACCCGATTATGTCGAGAGACAGTACTGTATCGTGTGCCAGTTGCCATCTTCAATCCCAGAGTTTCAAAGATCCGAATGGTATTTCGGCTGGGGTGGAAGGACGCCTGGGCCGACGAACTTCCATGAATTTGATCAATGTGGGATACAATACCGGCGAGCTTTTCTGGGATGGTCGTTCATCGGATCTGGTGGATCAGGTCAAGCACCCCGTAGAAGATCCCTCTGAGCTCGATCACGACTGGAACGTGCTGACAAAGCAAATTCGGCGGCATCCAGACTATCCGGCACAATTCCGTAAGGCATTTGGTATCGAATCCGTCCAGGAGATAGACCGGGAATTGATTTCCAGGGCCATCGCCCAGTTTGAACGAACCCTCATTTCCAGCGGTACGACGCGATATGATCAGGCCTTGCGGGGCGAAATTACCCTCACAGAAGACGAACTGGCGGGATATCTGATGTTTGTTGATGCGGTTCCGGATCTTCCCGATGCAGAATGTGCTCACTGCCATGCTGAACCTCTGTTCACAACTTTCGAATTCAAGAACAATGGGATTGAAAATATTGACAACCTGGAGGATTTTCCCGATAAAGGGCGGGGCGAGGTGACCGGCGTGCTACAGGACAATGGAAAATTTAAAATTCCCACCCTTTTCAACGCCGCGATCTCTCCACCTTATATGCACGATGGCCGGTTTGAAACACTGGAAGAAGTCCTGGATCATTACAATAGCGGAGGCCATCGTCAACCGAATACAGACCCGCTCCTCTATCCGCTCGGCCTGACCGAAAAACAAAAACAACAGGTCATCGCCTTTGTCAAAACGCTTACAGATACCGCCTTTTTAAATAACCCCGAATTCGCCGATCCCGGCTATTAATGCGTAACATTTACGCGATAATATATTTGATACAGTATTGATAATGAACTGATTGTGTTTTCGAATGGTTCAATGCTAAGTAACATTACCGATATTTTGTATTATGGATAGGGGGTAGGGTGTTCTTATATTTGTATTGTCCGAATCGAAATATACATCTTTAGAGATATAATAGTTTTGGATATGTTCATGGGATTATAATTTGCATACTCGGGCCACCAGATTCTTCTTGTGGCTCGTTTTTTTTAGAGCAGGTTCCTCAGTCTGTGCTTTTTTTCTCCTTCCGATAATTTCCAGAGTTTCATAAAAATAAAGGCTGTAATAGTGGCATCTCCTATGGCCGAATGCCGGTTGTGCGTGAGAATTTCAAACTCCGCGGCTATCTCGTCGAGTGAAGGACTGTGGCTGGGATACTGCCGATACATGAATTTGCTGGGGAAAGTTTTTTTGTACAGGTCTCCCGTGTCGATGGCCAGGTTTGTCAGGGAAAATTGGTAATGTCTTTGCAACGCTTGGTTGAGCATAGCCGTATCGTAACCGACGTGATGTCCTACCAGGACGCGGCCAGCAAGAAGTGGTATAATAGTTTCGAGGAACATCTCTTCAGATAATCCCTCCTGAATTTCGTCCTGAAGGATTCCATGGATGGGAACGGTTTCCCGGTCGAAATAAGTCTGACGGACAAAGCATTGAAAAGACTGAGCCGGAATAATTTCAAAATCCTGCACCGGAATGAGGCCGAATGAAATGATCCGGTCTTTATGGATATCCAATCCGGTGGCTTCCAGATCGATAACGGCGAATTCCACGTCTTTTGACCTTAATTGCGGATCGATCGATTGATTTCTTTCAAAATAATCCACCAGCCAGGCAGGGCTACCGGGCTTTGGCCTGTTTTTGTTATTTTTCTTCCCCCAGTACATCTAGAAAAATTTTAACCTGAACCGTACCACCAGTACTTCCTGTAGCTGGCCGATGGGTTTGAAGCTGTTCCGCAGCAGCAGACGTTGTACTTTACTGAGTTCATCCGGTGGGAAATATCGCCCTGAATTTGAATTTCGGATGCCGTTTTTGGCCCGAAGTTTCATCAATACGTCATAAGAATCCCGGGCATCCCAATATAGTTCAGCATTTTTGGAATCCACGTCAGCTAGTTTTTCAAATCGGTCTATGGTGCTGTTGATCCGGCCGACTTTTTGTTCCAGGACCAGGACGCGGGCGGCATCCACAAGGGGCAGCATAGCGCGGTGTTTGATGTCAAACTGGTTTTTGTGGGCGCCATCCTTTTCGAGGATAAAATTCCGGAAAAAGCTCAGAGGCGGCGGGGTTTCTACGGCATATTTGGCCAGGTAGGTCAGGAAAATTTTACTATCGTGGACCATATCAAAGATATGTGCAGTCAATTCCCGGGTCAGGTTGACCTCGCCAAAAACCGACCGATAATCCATGAAGATATTTGCGTGCAGAATAGATTCATTGTCAGGCGATTGTATCCAGTGCGTGAACTGACCTTTCCATTCATCGATAGACAGGCACCATTTGGGGTTACTGGCCATCATAAAAGCTGGGCAGTGTTTGAAACCGCAAATTACCATAATATCTACTACGCGACTGGCCAGATCGAGAAAATATTTTTTGACATGGGGATAATCCTCGCGGGGTACCTGTTCGAATATAATGGCATGATCCTGATCGGTTCGAATGATCTGTTCCCGGCGACCCAGGGAGCCGATGGCGACCCAGGTGAAATTAACGGGCGGAACCTTACCGGATTCTTCCTTGATGTGCTGAATGGAAATCTCGATTGCCCGTACAAAGAGGGCATCGTTGATGGCCGTCATGATGTCGGATATAAATTTGATCGCGACATCGT
>CBFGVZ010000160.1:0-8364 GCA_965652315.1 uncultured Saprospiraceae bacterium
TGAGGTCAGAAGTTCTGAATTTTCTGATTCCGTCATTTTACTTTTTATCCCAATCCCCCAAATCATTGGGTTGAATAATAGAGGAACTGAGAACCGGTCCGACCCATCCGAGCGTCCGCGCCAGATCAAAATTCAAAAAATTGTTGTTTACGCCACTACCTCTTCCGTTGCCAAAATTACGAAATCCTGCCTCGGAGAGAACATCTGCTACGAAATGAGAACAATTGGAACATTTGAAATCGAAGGGCTCGGTCAGGTGGTTTTCTCTCATTCGTTGGCGGGCATAGTTCGACGCTTTGTTCACTTTATTGGTGGAAATTCTGAGCTTTGTGTATTCAAAGGCGGGATGTTGTTTAAAACTTCCCAGGTTCAGAGGGTCGTATACCTCAGGAGGTGTATCCAGCGATCGGTAATTGGATACCAAAGACCTATCCGTGGCGCGACTCGCGTTTCTTTCAAAAAAGGTAAAATTGCCTTTAGAGTTTTCCGTTGTTATCGCTACGTGACCTTCACTATTTCCCTGAGACCGGGCAATTCCAACTCCGATTTTTCGGCCGCCTATAGAAGGTATAAAATTCCCGAAGGCATTGCCTATTAGCGTAAACCGATTGCCTCGTGCACTTATGGAATACATAGGTCCCAGGCCTCGAAACTGACCCACCATTGATCCACGACCTGTAGCTGCTGTTCGAACCCCTTTGAATCCAAACGGCACGATCGAGGTGACTATGTCAAAAGTACCGGTGGCATAGTTGCCATTGGCTATACCCATAGCTCCCTGTCCCACTCCATATACAGCTAGCGGTATGGCAAGCTCAGGGGCGACTACCAATAATGGGCCGGCAATAGCACCTACCCCTACGGACTTCCCAAACTGCCCCCATTCCCAGCCCTTCTGACTCCCCTCTGAAATGGCGATGCCCTGACGTACGGCGTTGACGCCTCCTGAAACGGCTGCTCCGACGGCAGCAGCTATCAACAAGCCCGCCAGGAAGGCCAGGTCTCCGTCCGGATCGATATAATCAACCGGGTTTTGACCGGCATATGCGTATAGAGAGGGCGAATCCACATAGCCCATTATATCAGGAGACAGGAACAAACCCGTGCGTGGATCCATCCATCGTTTTCCTGACAGGTAAAGGCCAGGTGTAGGTAAATACCTCTGACCTCCGAATATAGGCTCGATTCCAACGGTTGAACCTGATATGGGATTCCCGGATGAATCATATGTAGTAGGTATTCCAAAAGTGCTGTAATCAAATATTTCCATCCAGTTTCCCTGATCATCGAGAATTCCTCTCAGATTGTACCGGCCGTCATACACCGGATTGATCGTTTTCCCCGGTAGATGAATAGCCAATGGAAGGCCAGTTTCGGGATGGATCGTGGTTTGGCGGTGAATAGCCCCCGGAATGTTCTCCTGGTAAACCCATTTCCCCAGATAATTCAGGATTTTATCAGGTTCGGCTTTTTGGCTGATCACCGATGGTCTTCCCATGGCATCGTATTGTATTTTACATACCAATTCTCCTCCGACAGATACGCTCACGATACGCCCCAGTGCATCTGTGTCATATTTTTCTGAACCCCGGGACTCCATCGTCCCATCGATATGATGCGTATATACTGTAGTGCCATCCGAAGATATCCGGTGACCGGGGTCAAACGAGTATATTTGGTCTGGCAGCCCATCTTCTTTGACGATCGTCCTCTCATCCCCCTCATTGTATGTGAATGATTTTTTCTCCGTTGCTGCCACTGATGCTGCGATGGCATCCTCAATAGCCTGATCGTGTTCAACCTGGGATGGAGCAGGAGGCAAAGGAATAACCAACCCACCTACGGTTTCGGTGACCCGGTATTTATGGTCAAAATTGTGCAGTCTGATATTGGAGACAGGACCATCAAAGGCTTCTATCCGCTTTTTATTGGCAGCGTCATAGCGATTTTCAAATGATACATCCAAACCATTTGAGTGCGAAATATGACTGGACGACAACCTTTCCCGATCATCAAAACGATGAAGGATGCTCACGCCAGATCCCCATTCCAATTTCCCTGTTTTTTCAGAACCGCTTGGGTTTATCCCTGCTATTAAATTGTTCTGATTACCCATGCCACTGTGGTTTGTCTCCGTGATCGACTTGATTATGCCATTATGATCATAGTGATATTTTTCGATCCGACCATCCGGCCATTCCTGAATGAAAAAACCATTGAGATCATCAAACCTTCGAAGAATATCGTTTCCGTTCGTTCGCTCCCTGATCAACCGATTCAGGCTATCGTAGGCCCGCTCCACACTTTGAGCCCCGGCTTTTGCTGACACCAACCGATTGAGACCGTCATATTCAAAGATGTGCACTGGTATGGACTGGACACCTGGAGCAGTGATGGGATTTGCGATATTTGCAAGCCGGTTGCCGGGGTCATAGGTGAAGGAAAATGTTGTTCCACTTCCCATGGTCTCCGTGGCAATCAATCCCCGTTCGTTATATTCCTTCGTGCTGGATAACCCATTGGGATAGATCGTACCGGTGAGGCGTCCCAGGTCATCCCTCTGATAAAAAGAAACCTGTCCCATTGGATCCTTAAATTCAATAGGTCTGGACATGACATCGCGTTGCCAAAAAAAGTTAATATTCAGTCCACCTGCATCCAGGGTTTCCTGTATCAGATTCTGGTGTGCATCATACTTCCGGGTATTGATGATACCGAGTGGATCGGATTCTTCTATTATAAGATCGCGGTCATCCAGCCGGTGCTCGTACCGGGAACCATCGGGTTCTATGATGGCCACCAATCTGTTTCTATCGTCGTATTCAGCCGATTTAATCAATAGGGAAACGGACCCATCGGGGTTTATATCGATCTTTTCATTGCGTATTAAGTTACTATTATTATCATATATAAACCTTTCTTCATTCCCATTGGGATCGGTTGTGTTTATCAGTCGGTTCATGCCATCGTACTGATAACGTGTTATTCCTCCCAGAAGATTGATCTCTTTTACTATCCGGTCCAGGGCATCATAAAAGAGCGTGGTGGTTTTATCTGAAGAAATCCCCGGATTATCGGTGAATATTTTCTCGTGAATCAAAGTTTGTCTACCCTTTTCATCGTAATCAAAACTTTGAAAATGGAGTTGTCTGACGACTCCTGTACCATCATCTCCAGTTGTTTCAACGGAAGTTATTAAATCGCCAGGCCCCCAATTGTATTCTATTACCGAACCGTTGCTCAGGATTTGCCGGTGGAGTCGGCTGAATCCGTCGTATTCATTTTCGATTATTTGGCCGTTAAAATCGGAGGATTTTACCCGATGCCCGAAGCGGTCGTATATGTTGGAAGCTTTGAGTTCATTGCCATCCTGCCCCCTGATGATTTCTTCGAGTAAAAGTCCTCTCTCGTCATATTTTTTAAGGATTATACTCCCGTCAGGATTGAAAATTTGGAGCGGCAGGCCCCGAAAATCATTACAGACTGAAATCTTGCGTACCTGGGACGTATTAGCTGCCAGTCTGTATTGGGTGGGATAGCCCAGAACATCTCGTTCAAAAGAATCCAGCATATAATCTTCCAACCAACCCATCTCAGAAAAGGCACCTACGGGTCTTTCATAGGCGATTACTTTTTTATCCATATTGTAATGGATGGTATAAGGAGCCTCCTTCCCTTCAATTAATGGCTGGCGGTATTTTTCCAGCAGTCCGAGCGCATTGAATTCGTAAATGATTTTGTTCCCGTTACCATCCGTCCATTCCTCCATATTCCCAAAAATGTCGTATTGAATATTGTGACTTACATTCAACCCGGTGACATCAAATTTTTGCGAAATAAGCCTGCCTTTTTCATTTCCGTTCTGACCGTATGTCATTTGATGGGTGGTTCCGTCTGGTAATCTTACTTCTGTGAGTTGACCTCTGTTGTTATACTCCAATCTGGTTTTACCTTGTTGGATAGTGCCATCGGGGAGCGTCGTATCGGGGTATTGAATTTCTTTGAGATGGCCGGCATTGGCTGGATTGGCCGGTGTCAGTTCAAAATCATATTTATACCTGGTTTCCTGATTTAATTCATTTTTTTCTGATATCAACAATTGGAATGAAGGTTCATAAACCCCTCTCCAAATGATCCGGCTGGGGGAAGGGAACCCTGATGCAGCAGTGATTTCTTTTCGCAACAGATTGTGTCGCATCCGCGGATCATTGTGCTGGTCATCATAGATCCAAAGTTCCTGACTCCCGTCAGGCCTGGTGACAGAAATTTTATTGCCCTGACTGTCGTATTGGTACTGCCAGGCAACGACTCTGAAGGATCGGTCCCGGGATAATCTGTATCGCTGGTCAAGTAAATCCCCGCGATAATTGAAGGTATATGTTTCGAGGCCAAAATCGGGGTTCATAACCTGGACCTGAACCGACGAAATGTTGATGAAAAGTGGATTGGCTGGCACGTATTGTAATTCCTTGTAACAAAACTGATACAAGTACCCGCCGTACAATTGGGATGTAACCCGTGCAAAATGCCAGGTGCCAGGATCATGTTCGTATGTATTCTCCAGATAAATATTTCCTTCGCTATCTTCTATTCGGACGATATTGTGCCTGAGTTTTTGGTGGGTCCATGGGTCCTCATAATGATAGATCCTGGTCAATCCGTCCGGATAATCGGCGATGGGCGGAGAAAGAGTATGGATGAGTTGTTTGGTCTCTTCGTTGTGATCGTATCTGAACGTCCGGTCTGTATGATCCCGGATCCCGACAATTAACCCACATTCATCATACTCAAAAATAAAAAAACGGCCGTCATTATCCTCTACCTTGAGGAGATGATCCTGGACTCCATAAGTGAAATTGATCTGATTGTCATACCGGTCTCTGATTTGGATAAGCGGAATTCTTTCTACATCCAGCCAGCCGGCAGGTCTTGAAAACTTAAGAATACTACCCCCACTAGCCGCTATTTCATATTCTTCATTCAATCCGGGAAGCCTGGTTAGCTTTTCGAATCTACCCCGCGGTGGTTCGTATTCATTCCCGTCAAAGGTGAATATGTCTTCATGAAGATTCCTCCACACGGCAATATTGTTGTCGTTCAGGACCCTGAGATAAATATTGTAATTGTGGTCCCAGTTCCAGCCAAATGGACCAAACGCAGCAATCCCACTGCGATAAATCCTGGAAACCTCCATAGGAAGAACCGTATTGGGAATTTTGAGGTCGATTTCCTGTATGATAAATGAACCGGTAAATAAATCGACCGGGTCGCCTCCCCGGGTGGTTTCCAACGGACTTTCGTCGCTGATGTCGGTGTGAGGTGTACCTGTTTCGGGCCTTTCCGGTTCTTCGGTGGGGGGGATAAATTCCTCCTCATTCTGGTTTTCTCCTTTTATCACTCCATCATCGGGGGCGGTATCAGCGCCCTGTTGGAGGGCTGAATCGGCTTGGATGGGTTGATTCTCGACGGGAGTGCTCTTGCCAGCATCAGGTGGGTCGGACGGGGTATTCGCCTGGCACTTCTGCTCCATAGTCTGCCAGAATTTTGGGGTGTTATTCGTCCTACCCAGTTTAGGATTTTTTGATTTTGCTGCATTGTAAAATGTGAGGGTCTCACACGCACTGTTGGTCTGGAAGGTGTCGTTTGATTTGTATGTGGTGCCCTTGTACTTAAAATCATTGATCCCATCAGGAAGTTCTATATTGTATGATTCGTCCATGATATGTATTTTTTTCCAGGTTGATCGATGTAAATAGTCATCATTTAAGGATGAATGGTTTCAGATAATGGCATGGTTGAGTTGAATTCAACCATGCCTTCATCATTCAATGGGTCGGGAAATGTTCACCTTCGTAGAAAAATGGTTGTTTCATTGTATGTAGATTCCCGAAATACAATTCTTATTTTTCAGAAGATTTGTTTTTGGATTTGACCGGTGTAAATTTTACTCCCATAGCCCTCAATTTGAGAAGCTGAATTTCGTCGCGTTTTAATCCAGTGACCTTGGACAGATTTTCTGCCTTGAGTGAAAGGAGATCCCTATTGGTAATATCTTTCACCTTTTTACCAAAATGCTTTTCTAGTTTTGGCTGGATTTTATCGGGGATGTCCTTGCCCACCGGATGATTCAACAGTTCTTTCCCGATATTGAACTGGACCAGCCTATGCTCCAGTTGTTTTGCAAAGAAATCCGTTTGATGGAATTTTTTTGGTTTGACCATAGGGTCATTGAGACTCTTAATGGTCTCGACCTTGATGTAATTACTCAATTCGTTTGCCAGCCGGATCGTATATTTAGTGTCTGGTTTATCCGATATCTGTTGGTGTTGGATTTTATCTTCGCAATCTTTACAAATCCCCTCCTTGTGATCATGGCGCACTTTTCGTAAATCGGCCATACCTCTTCCTGGAATTTTGCCGGGACGGAAATTTTCCAGATAATGGGAGACGCTCAGTTCGACAGGGATAGGTTTAATATCAACCACGAGATCATCTATTTGACCGGGTTTGATCCTTTTGGTACAACAGCAAAGACCCCGAGTCGTGATCATCAGTACCTCCCGTTCCCCAATTTGTTTGATGGGTTCGATGGAACGAAGTTGTACTTCCACCTGACGTCGGGCATGACCTCCCCAGATCTGAACATCATCACAATTGGCGCAAACCCCTGAATCGTGGACACATCGATGTCCATGAGCTTCCGCATTAATGCTCAGTGAAGATCCATCAGCAGACACCTTGACAGAGGAATTTCCGTGATCCTTGTCGTTGATGATATCTGTGAACCCTTCTATTCTGTATCCGGAAGGAGCGTTGTAGACTACGTTGTCAAAGTCATCGGTTCGGTAACACTGATAGCCCACATCCCAGCAACCGATGAAGCATGCTTCTCCAGTCAATCTTTCTGCCGGGATATCGTTGGTAGTAGCTACCCGGGCAGAAGCTGATGCGATGTCACTGACTACGCTTTTTGTATCGTAGTCCATGATGGGAGTGGTGGTCAGGTGACTGGTATCCAGCCTCAGTGATACACAAAAATCATCCTGTTCTTTGGGTTTGGCAACCACCATAAAAAACTCCTGCATTCCCTCGACTGGTCTCGGTCCCCTGACAAATCCGGATGGTTCTTCCAGAACATGGGGGCGGGGTTGTACAAAAAAGACGACCCTGTTGGTTCCGATATGGTAGCTGTCAAGCAAATGGTACATTTGGGATAGCTGCGTGGAGAAAGAATACGATTCCCGTTTTTCCTGACCCACATCCGTAGAACGCGAAGAAAGGCTTTCGTCTGAATTAATCCTCTTAGTTCCCCATTGACCATTCCCAGCCTGATATTTGAATCCTCCGCCGGTGCCGGCATACGAGCCTTCGACTCCGAATCCGCCTCCGCCCATATCAATATCCAATATTTCCAACGATTGTGTCGATCCGGCTGATTTGGTAATATTCAGGGATTCGATTGATCGCGAAGATCGCTCGTTTGTTTCGGTGGCCATTTCGTAGAGTTCTCTCTTCTTAGGCTCAAAATCCAAAAAGAAAGGATATTTAGCCACGGATATATCCGGGTCGTTCCCGGGAGGACCGACCACGACTTGTAAGATAGCCCCATTGCAGGGATGATAGCTGTTCAAGAGGTCTTTCAGCACTTCATTGGTCAATTCAGTATCTGCATCCACGCCATCCCAATCGATCTGACCCTGGATTTCCTTGTCCAGTGGTTGGTAACCTGTAATGGTGGCAGAAACCTTCAGGTAGGAAATATCATAATCTGGGAAAAGCTGATAATCGTCTTCGGGGGTGTATTTGAAAACAGCCATCGAAGTTCGCCATTTGCCAGGGAGTTCCTTGTCACAAACTTCTTTATCGATCATGTCTTCGGTTACACAAATCCGTTTCCACGGAATGTCAGTCGGTAGATTTAATTTGAAATTGCTCATATTCTTGTGTTTAAAAGTGAAAGTTTCGCAACTGGCATCACTGATACCGGTCTCCGGTTCAGGCAACCACCGTGGCTGAAAGGAGGATCTGGTCAATGAAAACATGTTCGATTGGGGGGAGATAGAGCAACAAATCTATACTGATTTAAATGTGGAAACAAGGGGAATATGCCTAATATAATAGGGTGTTTTTCCTGTTAATATGGGAAAAGGTTTAAATTTTTAATTTCGATTTGTGTACTACAGATTTTAATTTTGCTAATGGTCTGGAATTTATTTCCAGCATTTCCTGGATCTCTGCCCGTTTCTGTTGAGGTACGAAACATTTACGTACAGGTGTTTCTTTTCCCGCTTTTTTATCCAATAATTGATATGACTTTTTGAGTGTTTCCAATTAGGGTTTTGTCTTTCCAAAAGTTCTGACTCA
>CBFGVZ010000161.1:0-8318 GCA_965652315.1 uncultured Saprospiraceae bacterium
GCTGCGTCCGGATCACGAGAACACCAACAGCGGCACTTTTTTCTGTTCGAGAAATTTTCGGGTGACACTGGAATGGTAGAGCCTTTCCCAGAAAGGTCGGTTGGGTTTGTAAATGGCCAGGAGATCCATGGAATTCTTATCAAGAAAATTCAGGATGCCTTCCTCGATGGTGTCAGCATAAGTTACTGTAAATTCCATGCCGGGAAAAGGTTTGTCTTTGATCGTAGTAGTAATCCGCTCTTTGTCCGGAGATATATGAATCATCTGAATTTCAGGTTTTTTGACGATTCCTACGAACTCCTGCAACCATCGGAGGGCTTTCAATTCCTTCTCATGCAATTCTTCGTCGATCGTCAGTTCGGTGGGGAAAAGAATGGAATGGAATTGCGAAAAAGACAGGCCATTGGGAACAGCAAGTACCGGCGTATTGGCTTTTTGAATGGTATGTGCGGTCGTTGTCCCGATCAGTCTTTCAAAGAATGTATATCTCTGGCGTAGTGCCATGACGATCATCATGGATTCAAGTGATTCTGCTTTTTCGGCAATTTCTGTGGAGGGATAGGTTCCATAGATTGCGAAAACCTCTCCCTGATTCTCCGGGGACAGGGTGTTCATCATTTCATGTAGGTTGTTGCGCACCGCATCTTCACGTTCTTTGATCATGCCAGCTACCGCGTTAGTTGCTAAAGTAGTGGTGGTCGGAATCGGGATGTCAAAAACATGGATAAAATTTACCTTCATCGGATAGACATTCACCATATTTTTCACAAACTGGAATGCATTGTTGGAACTTTCAGAAAAGTCGGTGGCAAAGAGCAGGTTGGGCATGATATTCGATTTTGATTATGATTTCACTATGCTTCCTTCCAGATCACCAGCCTTGTAGGTTGCAATAACAATCCACACCATTTCAACCTTCGGGCCAATGCTATCCGGAAATCCAATATACACTATTCCAACACCCTGTAAAGCTGTTTGGTTGACAGAATCCTTCAATAATATCCCGGGTAAGGTGGCTCCGGCTACGACAAATATTTATCGGCTAGCCCTCTGGTCAGTTCGAAACCCTTTTCGGCTACTTCCCAGGGGGGTGAAAACTCCCGCCAGACATTAATTGAATTGGCGAATGCAATGTCATTTCGAGTGAAAGACTCGATCGTCAACCAACCGGTATACCCCACTTCCGCAAGCGTAGCGAAGGTCTCTTCGAAAGGGATGTGCCCAGCTCCCGGTGTTCCACGGTCATTTTCGCTGATATGCACATGGCCCAGCATCGGAGCTATTTTTCGGATGGCATCCGGGATGCTTTTTTCCTCGATATTCGCATGATGCGTATCGTAATGGGCCTTGACGTTGGGATGGCCTGTCTCGCTCAATAGTCGGTACATCTGGTCCATATTGTTGACCAGATAACATTCGAATCGGTTAATCGCTTCAGGTGTCAAAAGAACACCGGCATCCGCAGCATATTCACCGGCCTGCCGAAGTATCTCAGCGCTCCTTTTATAATCGGAATCATCCGGTGCTTTGTTGACGAAATGAGCAAACGCGGAATGATAGGGACCTGAGATTAATTCACATCCGATATCTGCTGCTATATCTATCGCCCATTTCATTTTATTCAGTGCGGCCTGCCGGACCGATACATCGTGGCTGATGGCATTAGTATCGGGCCCCAATCCCAGAACGGATGTCATTTTCATGTCCAAACTACGGCAATGGGCTCCGAATTTTTTATACAACTCCTTGTCTTCGGCACCAAAAAAAAATTCAACTCCATCATACCCAATCTCCTTCAATCGCTCCACGATGGGAAAGACATCTTCTTCCACCGAAGCCGACCAGGCCAGAAGGTTGAACCCTATATTATTCATAATCACTCGGTTTTTTTCCTTTAATATATCCGTCAAATCCAAATGGAGTGGGACTATACTCCCCGACCACTTCCACATTCAGGTCGGGTGTGATTTTATCCTCAAGTCCCATAGCCCAGAATGTAGCATTTACAATGAGTCTCCGGATACCGTCACTCACCAGATCGGTCGCAGCCCCCATGGTTGTTGTAAACACGCGGCCCTCCGGGCTACCCGAATCATACGAGTACGACTTTGTCCAGGCCACCGGAATAATCGATTTTTTCCAATTCACCTTCGAATCCGGAGTCATTCCCGCCGTCGAAGCACCCCATACCAAAACATCAGCACCCGCTGGAACCGCAGTAATGCCATATACATCAGTAGGCCCCCACATATCTTTCACACCCATGATAACCGGATGCTTTTCGCGTTCAGCCAGGCCATCAATCAGTCCTCTGGTTCCTTCATGTCCGTGGTGACCATGGTGGTTGATCCAGGTTTCCCCAAGGATTTTCTTGCCAAATCCTCCTTCCCAGCCTGGAACTGTACTGTTGTAACTGTATTTGGCATATGGACTGGAATCGGTTCCGAAATTGAAAGCGTGGGTGGCAGTCCTCATGCCAATGACCGGTTTACCCGCTTTTAAATAATCATCGATGTATTTCATCTGATCGTCGGGCAAACCCCTGAACCTCGTTGCAATAATCATCAAATCTGCAGATTCCAGAGCTTCGAGGCCTGGAATATTTTTTTGGTAATTCGGATCAATCAGGCCCGTTTCAGGATTGATGGCGAACAGAACGGTGGTCCTGAACCCATGCCGGATGGCCAGTAGTCTGGCCAGCATAGGCAACCCTTCTTCCGACCGGTATTCTTCATCCCCACTAATCAGCACGATATGCTTCGTCTGCGAATCCGCCTCCTCGGGGCTGAATGTGATAAATGTACGGTTGCTCTGACAATTAGCCAACAGGGAAATTGTAAGCACAAACACACCAATCAGCCCCCATACCTTCCATTGAAATCGATCCATATTTCCTTTTAATGTATTTTCAATACCATTCACTATGCCAGAGCTGGATCACTTTCCTGCGTGAGGTCGTCAATGGTCGCAGCGTCTGACCGTTTTTGCCAGAAATAAAATATGATAAACAAAATAATCAACAATCCGGGGAAGATCAACATGTTCGTCAGAGTGGCCTGACCAGCTGCCAATTCCAGTTCGCTACCTTCCAGTCCAGCCGCCGATGCAGTGGCCCTGGCATTATCGATCCAACCTCCGATAACGGGTTGGAAAATGGCGGATGAGAACATCCCCATACCGCCAACCAGTGACAATCCAAGTGCCCCGGTCAATGGAGCTCTTTTGGCTGTGGCACCTACCATGGTTGGCCAGAAATAACACACTCCGATGGCGAATAAAATGGCCGCCAGGTACGCCATCGGACCAGTGACGACACTAAACATGTAAATACCCAGGAATGCGAAAATGGCGCCTCCCAGCAACACCCCTGTTTGTCCAAGCGTGGCAATAACGGGACCTGCAAAGAACCGGCCAACTGCCATCAATCCTGTGACTAGTGCCAGAATCAACATCGGACTGGCTCCAGACTCAGCGAGGGTGACACTCACCCATTGCTGCGGACCAAATTCGGTAATACCAGTAATGGCAAAAGTGAGGAAAAGAAATATAAATACCGGGCTACCAAGTGCTTTGACATTGGATGCGAGAGATTTCATTTCCTCCAGTTTCGGTTTCGGGAAAGTCTGTCCGAGGAACAATACAAAATAAATGATTGCAGGAATCAGCATGATCCAAATCTGCGTTTGCCAGCTCATTCCGGCATTGGTCATTACATAGGAAATCAGACTCCCTAAGACTATTCCACCCGGAAACCACATGTGGAATCGATTGAGCATTTTGTCCACCTTATTACCTTCATATGAATCAGCTATCATGGGGTTGCATGCAGCTTCCGTACATCCGTTTCCGAATCCGATCAATAGAGTGGATATTAATAATGTAGCATAATCACCAGCAAATATCGTCATCAGAATACCTATTACATGTGAGATAAATGCGATTTGCATGATCCGCTTCGGTCCAATGGAATTGTAGAATATTCCGCCTAATATCATGGAAATCGGAAATCCAAAAAACCACATGGAATTAATAAATCCAAGTTGTTCGGCTGAAATTCCAAATTCGTCTCCCAGTTGGGGCAGAATTCCGGCGCGTATGGAAAATGTAAAGGCCGTTGTGATCAGTGCAAAACAGCTCCCATAAAATAATCGATCCTTGTTAAGTTGCTCGTTCATCGAAGTTGAGTTTAGGTTGTTTACGGTTTAAAATAGTTTGTTCATTTTTCGTATAATATGATGTGCCAACCTGCGCTGGGCAAAAATATTTGAAGATTTCTTTGAATTATTTCAAAAACAGCTCCGAAAAACCTGCTTTTTTACAATTGCAATCGGTTTTTCTTAAAAGATTTCAAATTAGGAAAATCACAAGACATTACAAGCAATTTTACAGGAATTTTTCTTTTGGTCCTGATTTTGCCCGAAATTCAATGCTATACTTTGTATTTCTACCCCGTAATTTGTGGCTTATGTTTCACAAACGTGAAATTTGCGTCGTACTAAACTATAAAAAATAAGATAATTATCTTACCTATGGTTACCTAATGAGTGAAAAATAGTCCCGGGAACTGTCGACAGGAGAATAATGTCAGCCTCTTTTTCGGTCCAATGTGAAAATAATGCGATATTAGAGCTGTTATAACCGGATTGAAATTGGCTGTTCACTTTAGCAAATCTCTGTTGTTTTGGGTCTTTATACTAGCGGTGGCCTGGTGTTACAATTATCCTGAAATTCTGAAAAAAGGTCCTGCTTCTATTCACCAATGGAGGCAGGCAGATTGCCTGTCAATCACGCAAAATTTTTACATCGAAAACCGGCCATTCCTGCAACCCGCAATTCATTGGGTGGGGGAAGAGGACGGGATGACAGTGAGCGAATGCCCGGTGATATACTACAGCGTAGCCAAACTCTGGCAATGGTTTGGCAAATCCTATGTCCTTTTCCGTCTGATCAATATAGGGCTGGTGTTTTTGGGCCTGTGGTCCCTTTTCAGGGTCGCTCTCCGTGTGACAGGATCCTTATTCTGGGCATTATACGTTCCTTTGTTTTTATTCTCATCCCCTATTCTGGTTTATTATACCAATAATTTTATGGCTGATGCACCGGCTTTTGGACTGGCACTGACCGGTGGTTATCTGGCCTATCTTGGCATCACTGAAAATAAAAAATGGGCTTATTATCTGGCATTTCCAGTGTTTTTGTTGGCCGGTCTGATCAAAATCAGCGCCTTGATTCTGTTTTGTGCGCTGTTGTTGTTCCATCTCTGGTATTTTATCAGGGGGAAATTGAAGTCTGTACCACAGGGCTGGTTCGCTTTCCTTCCCTATCTGATTACCATCAGCGGTTTATTCTTCTGGTACCGCTATGCCCGGCATTACAATGAATCTCATCTTTCCGGAATTTTTCTGACCGACCTGTACCCCATTTGGGACCTAAATCGGGCGGAAATCGAAGAGATCTGGCGAAGTATGACGCATGAATTACTTCCCGCGTATTTTACCGAACAGGGGCTCTGGCTTCTGGGATTGATCTGGGTTTTGGTCTTTTGTAAATGGAAACACGTCAATCGGTTTTGGTTCCTTCTTACCCTTATCGTTTCAGGGGGAGTACTGGCGTATATATTGCTTTTTTATAAAGCTTTCACGGTACATGACTATTATCTGACCAATCTCCTGATCCTGATCCCTGTGTTATTACTCACCGTATTCCAGTGGGCGAAAGACAACCACCCGGATTGGACCGGTAAAATGTGGGTAAAAGTGCTGGCTGGTATTGTTCTTTTCCTTTTTATTTACAAAACAGCCCTGACCAATCGCATGAAATACGATGCCCGGGACCCATGGCTGGCGTACAATTTTGTGGTTTCCGATTCTCGTGTCGATTTCTGGGATTGGTTTCACACGGATTACCGGGACCACAAACAAGCCTTTGAGTTTATCACCCCGTATCTGAGGAGCCTCGGAATCACCCGTAACGACCGGGTATTATCCTGGTCCGACCCCAGCATCAACATTTCACTCTATCTCATGGATCAGAAAGGTTTTTCGGCCTTTGGATATGATGCGCTGTCGCTTCAGGATCGGATAAAATTGTACGCCCGCAACGATGTAAAATATATCATCCTGGACAACCTGGGGGACAACAATGAGCCGTTGGAACCATATCTGGGAGATAAAATCGGTACGTTCCGGAATTTGTCGGTTTATGATTTCCGTTTTGAAGGAAGGCCAGATCAATAACTTCAATCTACACATAGCTGGATGTATCGGATATTACACCCGGCATACCGTTAAAGTATTCTGAGAAAGATTACGATACGATTTCAGCACTTTGTTATTCTATTCGGTTAAAAATTTCAGAATGGAGGATGTTCCATTTATTCAACCGATAGAGTAGAGAAGTTTTTACGACGCCCAATCCGTAACGCACGCTTCGCCTGAAATTGATCGAGGAAGCATCCTCAAAATATCGGGTGGGACAGGTCACTTCACCGATTTCATAACCCTGATAAAAAATCTGAGCCAGTATCTGGTTGTCAAAAATGAAATCATCGGAATTGGCCGCAAGATTCAGGTGTTGCAGTACTTCCGCCGAAAAAGCCCGGTATCCGGTATGGTACTCAGAAAGCTTCTGGCGGAGCAAAATATTCTGAAACAGGGTTAGAAACCGGTTGGCTACATATTTGTACCAGGGCATACCCCCCTTCAGTGCACCCCGGCCCAAAATGCGGGAACCAAGGACCACTGGATATATCCCATTCGCAATTATAGATGCCATCGCAAGAATCAATTTGGGCGTGTATTGGTAATCCGGATGCAGCATAATAATGATGTCGGCATCCAGCGACAATGCCTGCTGGTAACAGGTTTTTTGATTTCCACCATAACCCCTGTTTTTTGCATGGACAAATACGTGACGGATGCCCAGATCACGCCCAAATTCTACCGTCCTGTCCTGACTGGAATCATCGGTCAGGATGACTTCATCAACGATATCCATCGGAATTTCCCGATAGGTCATTTCCAAAGTCTTTTCGGCATTGAATGCAGGCATCACAACAACGACTTTCTTACCAAGGATCATTAAAATCGTACTTGATCACCTATGCAAGGTAGTTAATAATTACAGGATTGTCGTTTATGTCAGGTATCGGGACCAGTTGGATATGGGGTTTACACCCTTTCCAATTTAACCGGATACGTTTTACCGGAAGCCCACTGCGGGATGTACAAATTACCATCCCGATCCACGCAAACATCATGCGGGTGCCGGAATAAAGCAAAGGAGGTGTCTTTGCGCTGTTCCTGTAACTGTCCGTTTACATACACGGGCTCGGTTCCGCCAGGTGTGGAAACCACGCGGTCATGTTCATCTAGAATGGTGATATACCCAGAATTGGGGTACTGCTGGCTGGTGCTCCGGTAAACCGCTGCAAAAATATGATCACCGTGAATGACCGGGCGGCAGATAAAAGAGCCGGGTACTGAAATGGTGGATTGATAGGTTCCTTCCAGTGAAAAGCGTTTTAACTCCATATGGGACCGGTTGGTGATGATCAGGCCGGGAGTTTCCTGCCGGGTATCTACGATAATACCATGGCAGCACCGGAAAGTGTCATCGGTATCACCAGCACCCCCAAAGTGTCCCATATATTCTCCCGTAGGGCTGTATTTAAGGATATAATTGAGGCCGTAGCCATCCGCCACATAAATATGCCCCGTGGCCGGATCAATGGCCGTCTCGGTGGGTTTATACTGGCCGGGATAATCGTACACCCCGCTTTCACGTGGATAATCCAGCTTGAGCAATACCTTGCCTTTCAGGTCGGTCTTTACGACCTGGTTGCGTTCCGTATCGGTGATGAAAAGAAACTGTTCACCACCTTCATCGACCAGGGTCAGTCCATGCGCCCCCGGGTAATTTGTACCCCATACTTCCAGCAGTCGGCCCGATTTGTCGTAAATCAGGATATTGTTTTTTGTTTCGTTGGTCAGCAGGATCAACCTGCCCGAGGCATCTTCCACCATCTCATGGCAGTCGTTGACCGGATTGCGGCCGGCATCAAGAACTCCCCAGCCTTCGATCACGCGATAGCGGTGCGAATGGTGTCCAATAATTCGTTCGTTCATTGTATTGTTTTTTATAAAAATATGCGGTACGGCCAGGACGGTAAATCCTCCGAGTCCTCCTTTTTGGATGAAAGTACGCCTGTTCATGTTGGCAGGATTTGGCATTTAAAGGGATTCAAGGTACAAAAAACAAATTCATTGGTGTTATAAATTTGTTGCGGGATATGAAAAATATCCACATGATGGACCCGG
>CBFGVZ010000162.1:0-8282 GCA_965652315.1 uncultured Saprospiraceae bacterium
CTTGATGCCCCGCCTTAGAAATTCCAGACCATAGCAACTACATAACCCCTATTAATACTGCATCATATGCATTTCTTAGGAATATGAGCTAGCCCCACTATGTCGTAGCTGGTGCTCCGACGTCCCCGGGATGTCCCATCATCTATGCGGGGCTCCGTTGTCTCAGAATAATCAAAGTTGGTGGGCTGGGACTACAAAATACCAGCATTGAATAATTCAATTTCTGAATATCCATTCAATGCCCATACGGATGGAAGGGTCCCTCAGCGGATAATGATAGGTGTCGAATAAAATAGTCTCTTTCTGCCAGAATAAATTACTGTTTTCCATGCGGACAAAAAATTTGAAAGTACGGACCCGGAAAGCGAAAAAAGGAGTAACTCGATATTCCGCAGGCAGAGCATGACCCGAAGGCATAAATGATTGTACATAGGGCAGATAATAATACGCGTCATGACTGTTCTTCCAATACACGGTCAGACCGAGATTGAGATGCATCCTGTCTTTGAACCATTTGTCCTCGATGTATAGTGAATGTCGTCCGGACAGAGTAGGGTATGAAGGACGGACATTTCCGGATGCAAATAACGTGACTTCATTTTCAAGGTGGAAGATCCCGAGATGTAAATTGAATTTCGGATAAAGCGCTACCCAGGTCTGATTGCTGGCGGTATCGGGGAGTCCGGTCTGATTGAGAAAACTCAGATTATTCTGGAAAACCTGCGAAAGCCGGACGCTGGCCTCCAAAAAATCAGAGTCATAGGCGATCGCCCCTCCCAGAATCTGCGTGAACATGGACGGTGGATCCTGGTCCCAGAAAGCAGTTCCGGAAAAATTCTGATATCGATAGAGCCAGGGCGATGGAGTTCTTTTCAACGCTGCATTGGCGGACACAACAAATCCCCTCCAGTTGGTAGTCAATACACCCGACAGATCAAAATATACATTGTCGTTGTAAATCCGTAAATCAAGATTACCTGCGAGATCCAGAAAGGAAGTTTTGAAATGGATATTTCCCTGTTGTACAAATTCCTGCCAGTTGCGAGTCCGATCGATATAATCTAATTTATTCAGATGGATACCCGTGATAGATCGCAGGGTGATAGACGAACGCGTGCTGTCCGAGAATTCCAGGACGGCCGCAGGTAGAACACTGGTGTTTTTGAGATAGGTATTGAGACCGTTTATCCCCTCTGGCTGATAAGACGGAAAAAAAGGTGGGTCGGACATTGTGCCTTCGGAAGTCATACTGATTTGTCGCTGCAGGGCATCGATTTGTATACCGGCATTAACCTCATAACTTTGAAACCGCAGAGCTTTCAGCATCCACCCCGCCCGCAGGAATTTACTGTCATCGCGACTGACCCCATTCCGGAATCGGATAGGGTAACCCGCACGGTTTTCGTACACCTCCTGCTGTGGCCCAAAGTAGAGCGAATCGGTCGTAATCCCTCCATTGTTGTTTTGCTGAAAAACCTCCGATGAAAAAAGCGCATAACTATACCATTTTTCCTTGTCCAGGGTGAGCCCGGTATGAAAAATGGTGTTGTAACTGCGCTGGTTAAGATATTCCCCGGTAAAATTATATCGGTTGTGGTCCAGGGCGAAGCTCAGATCATTGAGTTTACGCGCAAAATATCCGTTGAATATGCTTTGGTTGACCTGAGGGGTCTGAATATAAGTCACCTTGGTGATGGGCTGGCCTTCGCGGATAAAGAGTAAGTCTTCCGGGTTTTTCCGGTAAGGATCGAAAGCGTGATATCCCAGGTCCCATCCGGCATCACGTGGGATGTAATATTCCGGTCCGTACACGGGTGAACCACTATACCCTAGTGTCATCAATGCGGGCCAGTG
The DNA here is from genome assembly GCA_965652315.1 of uncultured Saprospiraceae bacterium. Classification (GTDB taxonomy): domain Bacteria; phylum Bacteroidota; class Bacteroidia; order Chitinophagales; family Saprospiraceae; genus Membranihabitans. Next base: position 1,855 of record CBFGVZ010000162.1, read on the forward strand.
ATCTTCAATGACCCCGGTGGTATGAAAATTACCCTGAAGGGTGGTATCGGTGATGATATCAACTTTGGAGCGCTGCAGATAATCCGTATATTGGATGGTGTCATTTTCCGCCTGTACAGTCTGAGGTGGTCCGGCATTCTGCAACTGACCCTGTGCCCGGACCGGGGTCGTCATCGTCCAGGCAACCAGGAATAGGGCAATTATGACAATCTTTCCAGACACTTTTTCTGTTTGTATGGCCATGATCCTGTCCGAGTTTTCTGTGATTCCGAATTTTCATTCACCCGGGCAATCATTCTTCTCGTTTGGACCTATTGATCCAAAATCGCTGGGTTCATACCCATCGATGAAAATCCGCCATCGTGATAGAGATTTTGCATAGTGACCATGCGGGTGTAATCAGAAAACAGGGAGATACAATACCGGGCACAATCCTCAGCATTGGCATTACCCAGGGGGGACATTTTATCCGCGTAATCAAAAAATTCGTGGAACCCTTTTACGCCCTGACCGGCTGTCGTCATGGTAGGAGATTGTGAAATGGTATTGACCCTAACTTTGTTTTTCACAGCCCAGTGGTATCCAAAACTCCGGGCAAATGATTCCAGCAGAGCCTTGGACTCGGCCATTTCACTATAGTCCGGAAAAGTTCGTTGTGCAGCGATGTAAGTCAGTGCCAGGATACTTCCCCATTCGCTGACCGCATCGAGTTTCATGGCTGTCTGCATGACTTTGTGAAATGAAATGGCTGATACGTCGAGGGTTTTGGCCATCCAGCCGTAGTTGAGATCTGTATAAGGCTTATTTTTTCGGACATTTACTGACATTCCGATCGAATGAAGGATGAAATCTATCCGGCCTCCCAGGACTTCCATGGATTGTGTTATCAGTTTTTCCAGATCGGCTTCGCTCGTTGCATCCGCGGGAATTACTTCGGCTTCTAATCGCTCTGCCAGCTCCTGGATTTGACCCATTCGGAGGGCCACCGGTGCATTGGTTAGTGTGATGGTGGCGCCTTCTTCTACAGCCTGCTCAGCTACCTTCCATGCGATCGATTGATCGTCCAGTGCCCCAAATATTATCCCTTTCTTTCCTTTAAGAAGATTATGTCCCATGTTTCTTGTATTAGATCCAAACGAATGTATAAATAATTACTGACTTTCTGATTTTTCGAGTAGATACTTTGCGTTTTCCAAAGCCGATGAACTGGGTGGATCGCTACTCATCATAATCGCCAGTTCCCTGATCCGATCGGATTCAGGAAGATCCCTGATCAGGGTTTCGGTTCTCCCGTTCCGTACCTGCTTGTATACGAACAGATGTTTGTCTGCCCGGGCGGCGACCTGGGGCGAATGTGTGATGCAAATCACCTGGTGGTGTCTGCCTAATTTGTGAAGTAGCATTCCCATTTTATCGGCTGCTGATCCCGATACCCCGGAATCGATTTCATCAAAAATAATGGTAGGAAGGGGAATCGACCGGGCTATTAAAGCTTTGATCGACAATGCCAACCGGGAAATCTCTCCACCCGATGCCACCTTTTCTACCGCCGCAAGCGGAATGCCCGGATTGGCGGAAAATAAAAACTGTACTTCATCGTGACCAAAGGCATCAAGTGCGTCTGCCCGATTGATGCTAATCTGGAAATCGGCTTTGTCCAGATTGAGGAGTGTCAGGTATTCGACCACGGATTGGCGGATGGTTTTTATTCCTTTGAGGCGGTTTTGGGATAACTGTGCAGCATTTTCGTGTAGTTCTTTTTCGATCCGGGTGATTTCCTGTTCCAGTTCCAACGTGCGATGATCGGCTTGTTCTATATCGTCGAGTTGGGACTGGAAATTGTGCACCAGTCCCGGGAGGTCATCCGCTTCGGACAACTGATGTTTTTTAAGAACTCTGAAAATGTCTGCAATTCTCGATTCTATCCATTCCGCCCGGGCCGGATCCACTTCCACAAGGTCCTCCAGCCGGGAAATTTCAGAATACAGGTCCTCCAGCTCGATATAATTGGATTCCAGTCGTTCGTTTAATTTTTTCAACGCAGGCATATCAACCTTTATGGAGGAAAGTCGATTAATGAGGCTTCGGATCTGGTCGAGCAGATTGTTGTCCGGGCCTTCAAACAGCAGATTGGCCATCGAAATGACATCTGAAATATCGGTAGCGTTTTTGACTAGATTCAGCTCGTTTTCCAATTCACCAAATTCCCCTTTTTGATAATTGAGCTGGGTAATTTCATCGAGCTGAAACTGTAAAAATTCCTTCTTCTGCAACTGAGCCGCCCGGTTGGCCTGTTGGTCCCTGAGGTCGTTCTTTAAATGTTTCCATTGTTCGAATTTTTTGCGGTACGTTTCCGCCGCGCTCAACTGACCCGCCAGACTGTCCAACACCTGAAACCGAAATTCCCTGTTGCGAAGGAAGTGGCTGTCAAACTGTTCGTGGATATCGATAAGGTGATCTGCCAGGCTTTTGAGGGTGCTGAGATTGACGAGGTTGTCGTTCACGAAAGCCCGGGACTTGCCATTGGACCGGATTTCTCTGCGTAAAATGGTTTCGGCTTTGTAATCCAATTCTTCAGCTTCAAAAAATGCCTGCAACTGATAGGCTTCTAGCTGAAAGGTGCCTTCGATGACACAGGTCTTTTCTTCATCTGCCACGGTTGTCGTATCCGCCCGTTGTCCCAGTATCAGGTTGAGGGCTCCGAGCAGGATCGATTTGCCGGCTCCCGTTTCTCCGGTAATCGTATTGAGATGACCGGAAAAATTAATGCGGATCTCATCGATCAGCACAAAATTTTTAATATAGAGTGAAGTCAGCATTTACACCATCATTTCTGAGGTCAAATATCCGTAAAATCTTACATGATGGGAAATTGTTGTTGGAATTTGGTGGAAGATTCAGCTGGAATAGGATAGAGCCTTTGTAACTGTTCATTCACCGGTTATTTTTCAAATAGTTTCTGCAAAGTTTCCAGCAGAGCCTCCTCGGTCGGTTCTGCAGCCGTATATATTTTATCAGCAGGCACTCCAAGAGAAATGAGGGTGTCCGAAGTAGGCTGTCCGATGGCAATGGAGGCCTGTGTCGGTATGGCATTGTGTTCCAGGAAGCCCACTGCGTTGCGGCTACTGGTAAATATACCGATATCCACCGCTGGAAATTGTTTGCTGACCAATTGGTTGTCATATATCGGGATGCTGACCGACTCCCGGTGTCCGGATATGAGGCGGAACAATTCATTGCGGGAATGGTAAGCCCGGAAGAATAACACCGATTCTGAAGGCTTGATATGTGCCAGAAATTGTTCTGCGATCTCCGCCGCTTCACCATGGCCTACAAAATCACTGTGGATGCCCCATCCCGCCATAGATTCAGCAGTACCCGGCCCCATCGCACCCCATAGGATATGTTCAGTAGAAATGGTATGGCTCCATTTCTCCTTCCATTGTCGCGCAAAACATTCCACCGCATTTTTACTGTAAAAAAAGAACCAGTCTGCCTTAGGAAGCGTAGGTAATTCAATGGGTTCTATGTGGATCATAGACTCCCCGGTCAGGCGTATCTCAGGATTCGTCGATATCCGTCGTATCGGGCTGTTCTTGTCCAGTGACCTCGATATGTAGATGTGCAGATTCAAAATATGTCGTCCAGTTCACCTCTTTTCAACAGATTATTAAAGCATTTTGTTGCAGCCATCACATCGCTACGGGCATTATTGGGATTGGGATAGGCCGCATCAAAGCAGCAGACATGTAATTCAGTCAAAGTTGGCCATTTGTACCGGCCATCTCCACCGTCAAGTTTGCAGAAATAGGTGGATTCCTGCATCAAGCAATATTTCTCAGAATCATGCAATCGGTGGCTGATACCCTGCCGTATATATTCTGCACCCACTACGCTTTCGTTGTAATTGAGATTGAAGGAAAAAATATAATCCGTCCGGTCAACATCAGCTTTGAAGCGCTGTAACACATCGTCGAGGTCGTCACCTTCCTTTTCGATCGATTCCGGATCGAGGCGATGGAAGCGCAGCATATCATCCGATATCTCGAATGCAAAATTGCGGATAAGGTGATCTTCGTCTGCTACGAGATGACCCTGATCATCATACATCAGCCAGGAAAGATGGACCATTCTTGGCCAGTTGAAAGTATCGGTGTATGGTTTATTATAGCTCTTGGGCTTTCCTGTAGCAGAGGTGTCAAACAGTAGTATCATGTTTTAATTTTTTAACGATGGTTTCAGCTAATTCATGGTCTGTCCCTGAAGAATATTGTACAAAAAACAATGGATCTTCCCATGTCTCGGCAAAGCAGGCCCATACGTGGAAGTAACCATGCTGGTCCCTGACACAATACGCGCCCAGTGGCATGTGGCAGCCTCCTCCCATAAATTGAAGGATTCGCCTTTCTACGTTATTGGTGTCGATCAGTTTTTTATCGGTTACCTGCGCAAGGGTTTTTCGCAACGGGATATTGTCTGCCCTGGTCTGGAACGCAATAATTCCCTGCCCGGGAGCTGGTATGAATTCCCGTGGATTGAGCGTGATGGACCTTAGGCCATCCAGGTCCTCGTCAATCCGATCTATACCTGCCCTGGCCAGTAGGATGGCGTCGAACTGTCCTTCGCGAAGTTTCCGGATCCGGGTGGGGACATTCCCCCGGATATCCACAGGGCGGACATCGGGGCGATAATACTTGATCAGCGCTTTGCGTCGTTGTGAAGAAGTCCCTACGGTGGCATCATCCGGAAGCTTTAATAATTCGGATTCCTGGTATCGATCCTCCCGGATGATCAGCACGTCAGAAGGGTTTGCCCGCTCGGAAAGTCCGGCGATGACCAGACCTTCAGGGCTTTGCGTGGGCAGGTCCTTGAGAGAATGCACGGCCATATCGATTTTGTGATTTAGCAATGCTTCCTCGATTTCCTTTGTGAAAAAGCCCTTCCCTTCCAATTTGTCAAAACTCAAATGAGCAGCTTGATCCCCCTGGGTATGAATGACAATTATTTCGCTATCGATCTGATGGTTCCGGAGCATGGCGGCGGCATGGTTCGCTTGCCAAAGGGCCAATTTACTGCCCCGGGTTCCAATTTTTATCATGGCAATTTCTTATTTTTGATAAAAAGATGAAGGTAAAGATAAGTCAAATAGCTGAGCTAATACACGCGGATATAGATGGGAATCCTGAAGATATCATCACACACCCGGATAAGATTGAGACAGCGCAGGCTGGATCCATTACTTTTTTTTCCAATCCAAAATATGAGAAATATTTGTACACCACGCGGGCGACTGCGATTTTGCTGGACAAGGAGTATCATTTGTCACAACCAGTGCCGGCGACCTTGCTTCGGGTAGAAAATGTGTACCTGGCGCTTTCCACACTATTCAGTTTTTTCGATAAAAGCCAAGTGAAACCATCCGGTATTTCTCCCCTGGCGTCAGTGAATCCTGATGCCACAATAGGGGAAAGGGTGTCGATCGGGCCGTTTGCGGTAGTGGAAGCCGGCGTCCACATTGGTGAGAATACTCATATTGGTCCTCAGGTATATATTGGCCAGGAAGTGCATATCGGAGCAGATTGCCGGATTTTTCCGGGAGTGAAAATCTATCATGATTGTCGCATCGGTGATAAAGTGGTGATTCATGCCAACACGGTTATCGGTAGTGATGGATTTGGTTTTGCGGTCGATGAAAGTGGGGAATACGCTAAAATTCCACAGATCGGGCACGTGGAAGTGGGAGACCGGGTAGAAATTGGAGCTAATTCGGTAATCGATCGGGCATCCATGGGTAAGACCATTCTGGAGGAAGGTGTCAAACTGGACAATCTGATCCAGGTAGGGCACAATGTAATCATCGGAAAAAATAGTGTCCTGGCAGCACAGACGGGCATCGCCGGAAGTGCCCGGATCGGCGAAAATGTACAGGTTGGCGGACAGGTGGGGATTGCCGGCCATTTGAAAATTGGGGACAATGTAAAACTGGGTGGAAAGACCGGTGTGATATCCAATCTGGATGGCGATGAAAACTATTTCGGCTCCCCATCCATGCCAATGAACGATTTTATGCGATCTTATATCGTGTTCCGTCAACTCCCGCATTTACGCAAAGAAATCCATCAACTTCGAAAGCAGCTTGATGCATTAAATAAAAGCAGGTGAATCCATATATATAAGCGGGAAGTTTGTCGGTTTTCGGATGGATTGACCTATCTTTGCGTAATTATTCAATCCTGGCTAATGCGAAGAACGTTAAAGGAGCACTTTTCTGTCTCAGGAACAGGTATTCATACGGGTAAGCATACGACACTCGAAGTGTTACCTTCCTTTGATGAAAAAGGGATTTATTTTTATTACCAGGACCTTTCCGACCCGGTTCAGGAATATATTCCATGCCACCTGGCTAATGTGGTTTCTACGCAGCGGTG
>CBFGVZ010000163.1:0-8271 GCA_965652315.1 uncultured Saprospiraceae bacterium
GATAAGGCATATTTCTCTATCACAGCAGGAATCCGCATCGCCGTCTCACCTCCGTAGCTTTTTCCATAAAAACCAATTTTTTCACCTTCTACAAAGGGCAAGGTTTCCAGCCAATTTAATATTTGCCTGTGCTGTGCCACAATAAAACTAAACAGCGTTTTCTTCACTCCGTTTGCCTTTCGATCCAACCAGCGGTATTGATCTTCGCCTTTGAAAAGCCCATATGGTGCAAAAACAACGAAACCCTGCGTAACCAGCCTGGCACCAATGTCATAATAGCTGGTATTCCCTTCGACCACAATCTTCGGGATTCCGTTGCGACCATGCTGAACGACTACGGCCGGCCTTTTTACTCCGTCCTCAATATTATTGGGGATCAAGAGAATTCCCGCCGCAATAAACTCGTCGTAAACATCCAGAATAACCTCGTAGCCTACCCATCTTTCCGTATCATAAATCTTCCTGGTTCGCGCATTTGAGGGCAGTAGTTCTTCACTGAAGTTCCCCAGGATTTCCTCTGAGAAATACTTTCTGTACTGGTTGGACTGTTCGATGAATTTTTCCGGTGTATAATATGGTACATAAGAATCTGTATTCCATTTTCGGTTAGCAAATTCCGGCATCACCTTATGGAGATAGAATTGATTTCTTTTCGAATCCGAAACCCGTAAAAGTTTCTGAACATGTGTCTCGATTTCCTTTATCTGCCTGAATTGTCGCTGATCCGGATGGAAGGACTTCCGTAGATCTTCCGGCTGCAGGGTTGTGATGTTCAGTGAACCATCCAATCCCAGTAATTCCAGGAATTTTTTCAATGAAACGGTCGATCCAAATGGCAGGGGTTGTCGGTTTGCATGGCTTAGAATCCTTTGCTGAAAACCATCGGGAATTAATTCACTTATCCGCGAAAACTCATTCTCAATCGTCGCAAAAGAAGGGGTCTGCACACTTCCTTTAAATCCCGTATAATGAAATGCTGAGAATGGATCAGGCACATTTGAAGGAGGATTTAACCCGGGTGGCACTTCACTGTATTCCACTACGAGAGGCCTTGGTGCAATAAGGCTGGCGATTTCTGCATCGCCAAATTCGGTCAGTAATCCCCATACATTCCGGTAAATCGGTTCTTTCCACAACTTTTCCCTGGAATCAAAATAACCACTCACGAGTACGCCATCAATCCGATTATCGATTGCAGCAGTATAAAAAGCAATAAGACCGCCTTCTCCATACCCGATCACCCCCAGGGTGGGATTTTCGTACATTTTTTCGAACCAATCGACTGCTGATAGGATTTTTTGAACTTCATAGCCGATAATATGACGCCCCATATGGAAGGCTTGCCTGTACAACCATTCGCGGTGGGATTGAACATTATTCCCACTCAGCATGATCGGTTCCCTATTGACAAGCATCGGTATCAGAATCTGAAATCCATTTTCAGCAAGATGACGGGCAAATTGGGATTCTGTGGGTACTCCGGGCACCAGTCCAAGCAATTGTCCCGGGATCTGATCTGCATCCGGAATTGCAATTAAATGGGCTTTAATTTCTTCTTTTGGCTGCACCAATAACCCCTCTGCGTTGACCCCTTCCAGCACTTTCCAACGAACCTGGAAAATGGTATATCGTTCCGTTTCAGCCACGATTTTCGGATCCAGGTCATTCGAATATTTCAATAATTGAGGTGGGGGGTTCTCATCCGGTATTCCGATGTTGTAATTTGTAAAAGTCAGCGTCTTATCCTCCACACCAAGGTAGTGCCTTAAACGTTGACGATTTGGAAGGACCGATTTATCGTATTCTGCCCTGGAGGAAAATTCCCTGTTCCAGTATTTCATGCGGCCCTGCTTAGATTCAGCAATATGTTTCTCTATCAGTTTGTGCGCACCTGTCATCATTTTACGAAACAGCTGCTCTTCGGTCAGCTTCTCATCTTGGGGAAGCGTACCAGACATAGTAACCGGAGAAGTGTCAGGAACCATTTTGGCTGTTGACATAACGGGCATACTGGCTATAAATAAAGCCACCCAAATTCCAATCCGGACTGAATCCATATTGATTTTTTTAAAGTACAGATCCCGCAGGTGCAAATAGCCAAGCTTTCCTGACAAACCATTCATCACTGTATTAATTGCGTTTAGTATAATTATTCTCGGTTGTTGCATTGCTTCTATTCACAATTGTACCATTGGAACGGTTATTGGTCACCAGATTCCCATTACCACCAGAGATCGTGATAGCTATTGGGTTTTGTATTTCAGACCTGTGATCATTGATCAGGTTTCCCGTAATGAAGCTTTCTTCTGAATCTATCAGAGCAATACCAGCTCCATCACAGTTCAAAATCATAGAATTTGTAAGGCTTACATTCCGGCAATCTTCGATCACGATACCTGCCCTGTTTTTTTTGGCATTATTGATCTGTAAACCAGTGATTAGGATATCCCGGCTATCGATTATGGCAATCCCATCCCTGGTATTCATGGTTTTGTTACCATAATGTGGATTCCGATCCAATATATTATTAGCCAGTAGAATATTGTCACAGCTTTCGATCAGAATATTGTGTGTTTCCCCCATATAAAAGGTATTACCAGTGATTATTACACCCCTTCCATATTTTATATGTACATTATGATCGGTTTCGCTCAGGTTATTATCTGCAATTGTAATATTTCCTACCTTGATCCTCGTATCATTGCTTCTGCCTATAAATCTTACATTGGAAGATCCTGGAACGGTCACTTCGTGTTGAATAGTACATCCAACGATCGCACCCTCTAGCAGATCGCCTTCTGACATATCCAAAAGTATATTGGATGAAGGGGCACCATGTTTTTCCATATTATATTCGATATCGCATGTGCCAATCTGCAAATTGTGTACATCCCCGTGCCTGACCACAATACCCCCGCCTGCATTATAGCTAATGTGGCAATTTGTGATGTTGATCTGGTGAAGATTGACATCATCCAGGAAAATTCCTATTCCTTTGTTGTGGTATAAATGGCATTCAGAAATGATCACATTGCGATTGCGGTGATGGAGACGAATACCGTGCAAAGCTTCCCGGACCAGTACCCTGGTGATAATCATCTGCATTGTGCCGATAGCCTCGATCCCCATGGATTCAGGATGATTCCCTACGATTTCTATTCCATCAATTAAAGGCATACGCTCATTTTGCCAGACATCCGCTTTGACCGAACCGGGATCAGCTGACCCCATATGCGTGCCTACAAAACGAAATGCCGGACCAGGGCCATCCATGATGATTTTGGAACCTCCATTACCTACGATACTAATTGGTCCGGTTTGGTTCAGGTCTATTATAATAGGCGATGTAATACGGTACACTCCCTTTGTAAACACCACCTCGGCCCGTCCGGAATTAACCGCATTCTGAATAACACGCGTGTCATCGCTGATACCATCTGCCACAGCTCCTGAATTGATCACCACATTGGCGTCGGAAAGGTAACGCAGATTGTTTTGGCAACTTCCTGTGATCAGAATACAAAATAATAAAATGTAAAAACCCTTAATTGAATTCGTTTTCATACATCGACTCATTAAATATTTAGGGAATGGCCTCCAATGCAGGCACGTTCAAATCTGCCCCATCGTAACCGATATTTTGATTAATCCGACCAAGCGTATTGGCTGTAATCACGTTCTGGGGAATAGGCCAAAGCATATTGTGTGGATGAATTTCAGCTTGATCTCCTGTGTAGGGCGACAAAAACCGGCCGGGCTGATAGAAGTAATTTACTCTTTTCGTTCTATCATAGTACCAGTTCTTACTTGTAATTGATTCAAGACTATAACCATCCCGATTCAATTTTGCAAAAATATAGGATACCCGAACCATTTCTGAATGACGTGGTTCCTCCATATATAGTTCCCTTGCTCTTTCATCGAAGATATAATCAATGGTAACATCCTCTGCTGAAATTGGCGGAGCATTGGCACGTAGTCTGACCGCATTTATATCATCTGCTGCCAGTCCAGGTTGCCCTTTCCAAAAATAGGCCTCGGCCCTTAACAAATATGTTTCTGCTAACCGGTAAATATACCAATCTCCCTGACCACCATGCGGCTGAACCCAATAGGGCGTCCTGGGGGTAGGAGTATAGGTCTTGTAGATCGGCCAGCTATACCAGAGTTCAATAGTGTCGGATAGGTTAGCCAAAAACTTTCGGTTCAGGGGTTCTCCAAAATTAGGTGATTCCGGTCTTACGGTTGTAATCTCAGCGATAGAAGACCCCATCTCGATCCAGTTACAATCTGCCCTTCGCAAATCCGGTGTATTATTCCATTTATAGTTATCATCCTCCCACAGGGAATAAATAAAATAATTGTTGGTTCGGGCGGCCGCATCTCCGGACCCCAGCGTATCACCTGACATAGTGCTCCAGTTGGTAGCGCGTGCACCAGTTTCGTCAGGAACTCTCCAATACGACGGAACAAAGTGCCTCATAGAAAAAGTGCCCCGCAAATCCCACCAGGTTTCCGGAGATTGATTGGCTCGGTCGATCGTGGCATAAATAGTTTCGGTATTTTCAGCCAGATTTTTATTTTCAATCCGGTGTAAATCCCACATTAGGTTGTAATAGGAATTTTCCTTATCTATTCCAAATCGCTGGGTCATCAACGCATATGGTCCATTGATTACATCTGTAGTAGCCGCGATAGCTTTATCAAATTCCCCGTTAGCCAAATATATTTTCGCCAGTAAATGGTTAGCTGCGCCTTTGCTGACATCCCCGCCACCTGCTACCCTTTCCGGTAAGTTATTGACAGCAAACTCCAGGTCTTTTTGAAGTTGTTGTAGAATAGCATTTCTTTTAGTGGAATACAGATCGATTTTAGCGCCTGTCACCTCTTCACCGATCCAGGGGATATCCCCATAGGTATTCACAAGCCGATAATACCAATATGCCCGAAACCAGTAAGCCTCCGACAACACCTTGTTTTTAGCCTCTGTTCCGGACCACTCAATTTCATCTATCCGCGATATGATGACATTGGCATTTTTGATGAATTTATATCCGTTGTAAAATAAATTGTGCAGTGCAGATCTGTTTCCCACCAGGCTCGGGGTATTCTTGGTAAAATTGGGTTGTTCAATGGAACAGGCGAGATCTGAATACATGATGTCAGTTGCCAGGTAATGAACCGCCCTGTCGCCATGGTTATCCGCGTTCATTTCCTTTTTACAAGTGATCAAGGCAGATTCGAAACCTGCTTCATCAATAAAGATATTCTCAGGAGCATAAAACGACAGCGGATCAGGTTCCAACCAATCATCATTGCAGGAAAAGAGTAATATATGAGACAGGATTAGTATGGTGATATAATTTTTCATTATTATATGTATTTAAGTAATTATAGAGATAAATGCAGACCCGCGGTATACGTACTTGGCATGGGAGATAATCCGGATTCCGGATCCCAGCCCGGCCATTTGGTGAAGGTGGCCAGATTGCGTACTGTACAAAATATCTGCAGATTCTTAATATTAACCTGATTTACAACTTGGGTCGGTAAATTGTAGGCCAGTGACAAATCCTGAATCCGGACAAATGAACGAGGTTTGTAAATCCCCAATCCACCCCCGTAAGCTGCGGTGTAATGATTGAGCCGGGGAAACTCATCATTTGGTTTGTCCACGGTCCAGTATGGATCCGGGCCATTCGATTTATTTGCCCTATCAGCCTGACCCGGAGGGTTTACAATGTAACTCCCAATATGTCCCAGGTCAGCCCTGATAAAAACAGATGCCGTAAAATTTTTCAGAAACGCAAAGTCATTCCTCAATCCAAGCAGAAACCGCGGCCTTTCATAACCGATAAATTGTTTATCATCCAGGTCAATGAATTTGTTGTCACCGTTAACATCTATTCCCTTGTAATCTCCCGGGTTCATATTATATTTCCTGGCTTCTTCCGCTTCGTTGGATTGCCATATACCAATGATGTCGTAGTTCCATACAACATCTATATCCTGGCCTGGAAACCAGCCATTAGTAAAATCCGGCAACTCACCCGATTTTTCTTCACCAAGCAAAGTGTATGTTCCGGTGTCGCCAAATAATTTCCGGATTTTGTTTCTGTTTAAGGAAAAAACCAAATCCGAACTCCATTCAAAATTGGATTTCGAAATATTAACAGAGTTGAGAGTAAATTCAAATCCATTATTGTCCAGCTGTCCCAGATTGGTCACAATACTCTGAAACCCTGTCGCTCTGGGTAATACCCTCCGCAACAGCAGGTCCGTAGTGGTCATGACATAAGCATCCAATGTCAGATTGATTCTGTAATTCAGCAAGCCAATGTCCAGCCCGATATTACTGGATTCTGTTCTCTCCCATTTCAATCCACGATTGGAAAGTGTAGTTACCTCAACCCCAATGCGGTTGCTTGTTCCATCATACCACAACAGAGAATTAACATTCGCCAATGCAGAATAAACACCAATGTTCCTATTCCCATTTGCACCCCAGGAAAATCGCATCTTGAGTCTGTTGATCAGGCTACTGCTATAAAAATCCTCCTCTGAAATAACCCAGGCCACTGCAACAGCCGGAAAAGTAGCCCGCGGATATTCAGCTCCAAAAGCTGAGTATCCATCGCGTCGGACCGAAGCTGTAAATAAATATTTACTATTGAAACTATAATTGATCCGACCCATTAATGCGTCGCCTGTGCTCCTGATATCATTGTTGTCAATGGACGAACCATCGCCGTATTGCAATCCATGAAAACTGAGCTGTTGATTCGGCTGGAAATTCTGATTTGACTGAATACTGGACCAACTCTGATTTTCCTCTACATTTGCCAATAGCGTAATGTCAAAATTGTGCAGACCGAAGCTCTTGTTCCAGGTCAGGAGATTATCAAGCATCCAATCCAGACTTGAAAAATCCCGTCTTTCACCTGAAGGTGTTTCATTTGGAAACCCACCGAGTCTGGTGCTAATGTTGGTAAAAGTATTGTATTTAGTTGCGGTATATTTGGGTTGAAATGAGGTTTTGAATTTTATCCCAAACGGCAATTTGACTTCTGCATACATGTTGGCAAATAAACTGTTGGTTTTGTTAAGCAAATCGGTCCGGTAATAAGCCAGCAATGGATTGTCGGTATGACCGTGGGGCAATCTCTTCAGATTACCTTCCGCATCAAACATTTCACCATAAGGGCTGTTGGCCCAAAATGACAGACTTGCCGGCACCGCGCTTTCATCCCGGTCAGAAAAATGAGAATTTAACCCTATACTCAGCCATTCTGCGACTTTAAAATCAATATTCAATCTGGAACGAATACTGGAATATTGATCTCCGGTTCTGATCCCTTCATTGTTGATGTAACCCAGGGACCAATAATATTTGGCATTGTCTGTTCCGCCCGATACACTCAAATCATAATTTTGCCTGATGCCGTTCTGAAAAACCTCATCATACATATCCATGGTCCTGCCGGCCAGGTAATTGGCCTGTTCTTCGGGAAAAAGCCGTAGTCTGGACATCCATTCTGCGATCGGATCAGATTGAGGAGATGAACTCAATGCCAGCCATTGATCAACAGACATGCTTCCCTGCAGATTATTGGGATTGGAAAAATAGTTAAAGTCCAGATTGGGGGAAACCTGCCTTAAATAATCTTCCCGGAATTTCAGGTATTCTTCAGGCCCAAGACCTCTTAGCTCATTATTGTTCCGGGTGATACCCAGCTTGCTTGTGAAACTGATCGTAGGCTTTCCAGACTGGCCTTTAGTTGTGGTTATCAATATGACTCCTGTTGCTGCACTGGAACCATATACCGCTGCAGAACTCGCATCTTTTAGAATATCGATAGTTTCGATATCAAAGGGATTTATTTCCCGCAAACTTCCGTGAAAAACAACACCATCAAGAACGATCAGGGGATTGGTACCGGCAGACAATGAATTTGGTCCCCGGATTTCCATGGAACCTCCACCCGCAGCTGTTGTGCCCTGTGTGGAAGAGAAACCGGCTACCGTGCCTGCCAACATATCAGTAACCTGTACGGTGGAAAAGGTTTTAAAATCATCCCCATTAATACGCGTCACGGAACCGGTCAAATCACTTTTCTTGACCGTTCCGTAACCAATAACGATCAATTCGTCCAGTGTCTGTACATCAGATACCATTCTAATGTCAAGAATTGTTCTCCCGGTCAAACCAATTTCCTGGGTCAGGTAACCAATGTAGGATATAATCAGAATAGCATTGGGGTCTACATTCTC
>CBFGVZ010000164.1:0-8130 GCA_965652315.1 uncultured Saprospiraceae bacterium
CGACACGTATGACATACTTTATGCCACAGACTTTGACCCGAATACCAGAAACTATATAATGTATGCTCATGATGTGGATCAGGTGGAAGTGCCCGGTTTGTTAATGGAATTGAGCAGGATTTATTTTGAACAGTTAGGCACGACAAAAAATGAGGAAGAACAGAAGGAAATTGTAACCCGGGAAGTCAGTTCAGTCGTGTACCAATGTTCTGATTGTTCTACGATTTACGATGAGAGATATGGTGATGAAATGCAAAATATTGCTCCGGGTATTCCCTTTGAAAATCTTCCCCGTGATTATCAATGCCCGGTTTGTGAAGCCCCAAAATCCAGCTTTATTCTAAAAGAGGAAATGGCATTTCGGATTTGATCGAACCCGGATTATGCAGGGTATTGGCTTTATGTAGATGCATGGCCTGATCGAACGTAGTCAAAGACCAAAGATGTTGAAGCCATCTTTGATGAGGGAACTGACGACTGAATGTGATGTAATCCGGGTTAGCCCCCGATGGCAATCATGCTTCTGTTCCGGGAGTGACGCCGTGTATCCTGTAATCTGGAATTCGTAACCATACCCGCCCGTATGGCTTTTTTATGTAGTATTGTCTGAATTATCAGGGGTTCAATATCCCCTCCGCTTCGAAATGTCTCCAATAGGTTGGTTTCGTTTTCTGAAAACAGGCAATTTTTGAGCTTCCCGTCAGCCGTGAGACGAATACGGTTACAAGACGAACAAAATGGGTTGCTGATCGAGCTGATGATACCAAAGTCCCCGGTATATCCATGAATTCTAAAATTCCGGGCGGTGAAGTTGGATTCCAGAGGCATTTCTTCAAACCCCTGCGGCGAATACCAGGATGATACCTCATCCAGAATCTCACTTTGCGTGACAAGTTTTGAACGATCCCACTGATTTCCATCAAAAGGCATAAACTCAATAAATCGAACACTGATCGAATTATTTCGGGTCAACTCAATAAAATCAATAATCTCATCCTCGTTCACATCCTTCATTAACACACAATTTACCTTGATCTCAAATCCATGATCGATCATGTGATGAAGATTGTGAAATGTCTCCATAAATTGATCCCGGTTGGTAATCTTCAAAAACTTAAACGGTTGCAATGAATCTAGGCTGACGTTGATCTTCCGGAGACCGCATCTTTTGAAATCGTCTATAAACCGATGAACCAATACGCCGTTTGTGGTAATAGATAGTTCAACAGGTAGCTTGTGCAGTTGATCCAGTATCTCAGTAAAGTCCTTTCGGACCAGGGGCTCACCACCTGTCAACCGAATTTTGTCCACACCATGGCGCACAAATAAAGAAGCGATTTCAAAAATTTCGTCTTTTTGCATCAATCTTTGGGCTGGAGCAAATTGAATTCCTGTCTGAGGCATGCAGTACGTACAACGCAAATTGCATTTATCCGTAAGCGATAGCCTCAAATAATTGTGATGCCTGCCATATCCATCGGTTAACAGGGATGTATTACTCATGATGTTGATGTTTGGCGTGTTGCAGGATTCGAAAAACATGTAAAACCGAAGGGAATATGGCCTCCATTGATTCGGTTGCCCCCCTGGTCGATCCCGGCAAGGCCAGTATCAGCGAATGACCTGTTGTCCCGGCGACACTGCGCGACAACATGGAATACGGCGTGCGATCCTGACCATAGGATCGAATGGCTTCTTCGATCCCTGGAATTCTCCGTTCGATCAATGGTTCCAACGCCTCAGGAGTGACATCACGATCCGAAAGTCCGGTGCCTCCAGTCAGGATGATCAGATCAGACCGATTCACCCGTTCCAATACTTGAGATCTGATCACTTCAATCTCATCCGGTATGATCTGATAATGATCGATGGAAATATGATGTTTGGAGAGATTTTCCTGAATGGCGAAACCGGCCTTGTCCTTCTTTCCTCCCGTGGATATGGAATCAGAGCAAACGATCACACTCGCAGTTAAGCGTTCAGGACGAGAGGTAAAATCACTTTTACCACCTTTTTTGGTCACCAACCTGACCCGCTGAATTTCGACCTTGGTATCGATAGGCTTAAGCATATCGTACAGGGTCAATGCAATGATGGTTGCACCATGCATCGCCTCTACCTCTACTCCCGTTTTGTACACGGTTTTTACCGTCACTATTATGCGTATAGTTGTTTCTGACAATTCGTATTCTACCGCGGTATATTCCACGGGAATCGGATGACAATCAGGGATGGAATGGTGTGTATTTTTCACGGCAAAGTAACCGGCTGCTTTGGCTATTTCCAATACATTCCCTTTAGGTACCTGGTGGTCTTTTATGGCCTGTATGGTGGCTGGTGATCCTGTATGGACCGTTGCTTCGGCTATGGCCATACGCAGAGTGGATCGTTTGTGGGTGATTTCAACCATTGTCAAATGTTTTGTTTCCAGTAATAATCTTCTTCCCCTACCCACTCCTTTCCAAAAATGGGTACTCCTTCTTTCACTTTGTCCACAACATCCTCAGTTGCTGCGTACACCTGTGCTCTAGATTTTGATGAAGCCATAACGAAAAAGCAAATTTCGCCTGTTCTTACCTTGCCAATACTGTGAAAAATATGGAGACAGGTCAATTGGTATTTTTGGATAGCATATTCCCTGATTTCCTGGATTATCCTTTCAGCCATGTCCTGGTATGTTTCGTAATCAATGCCAATAACTTCCCGACCTTCAATTTGATCAGCACGTACCTGTCCCAGAAAAATATTGTGCGCTCCTATAGTGGTTTTCCGTTGATGTTTGGCGATTGATGTGGCAATAAATTCGCCTGGAATGGCCCCTTGTATAAATATCTTACTGTTCATGTGACATATTTTTTAAATTGATTAATTCCACCTACAATACTCTTCACATTATACCCTTTGGCTCTGTACCATTTTGCGGCCGACAAACTCCGTATCCCCCTTTGACATAAAAAATAAATGGACTGGTCTTTGTGTATGGTTTCCATAAATCGTTCAAGAGTGGAGAGGGGCACGTTCTTCACTTTGCTCGTCGAAATCTTTGGTAATTCATCCGGCTCTCTGAGGTCTATGATTATACCATTTGTCGAGGAACCAGCTTCTCTTGCCGTCCCGTAACAGGAAGTTAATTCCAGACCTGAAGCCTGGTCATTGGTTTCAATGTTCTTCTCCTTTTTCGATATTTCAAATATATCCTGTGTATTGGTCAGGCTGTTGTATACCAGCAACCTGCCCGACAACACTACCCCGGCACCGACAATCATTTTTATGACTTCGTTGGCTTGCATGATACCAATAATGCCTACTGTAGTTCCAAGGACGCCCCCCTGTGAACAGTTTGGAGCTCGATTGACCTGTTCACCAAACACACAGCTATACGTTGGTCCCCCTTTGTAATTGAATACAGAAAGCTGGGCTTCGTGTTGATAAACGGATGCATACACGACCGGTTTGTGGTATCGCTCTGCCTCCGCATTGATCAAATACCGAACGTCGATGGTGTCTGTGGCATCCACCACTATATCGTATGGCCGGATCACTGTGCCGGCATTACCCTTATGCAGGAAATCATCATATACCTCAACATTTACATTGGCATTGAATTTCCTTAAATAATCTGCTGCTTTTTGCGTCTTGAATTGACCGATGTCCTTTTCATGATACAGAATCTGCCGGTGCAAATTGGATTCTTCTATTACATCCCCATCAATGATCCCAATGGTACCCACCCCGGCACCAGCCAGGTAGGGAATAATCACGCATCCCAGGCCACCGGCTCCCACAATCAAAACGCGGGCTTTTGACAATTTTTCCTGCCCTTGAATGCCGACAGCGGCCAACTGAATTTGATTGGTATATCTGTTCATAACTATCCTCCGGCGAATGGTGGTAAAACCGCTACTTCGTCATCTTCTGACAGTGATATATGCATAGTAGTCTGTACCATTCTGTGATTGATGGCAAATTGAATGGATGATGGGTCTAATTGATACTGTTCAATGATTCGATTTTTCAATTCCAAAAACCCATCAACTGGAACTTCGAAGGTTTCTGAGGCACAATTGGTTTGCTCTGCGACCTGACCAAAATATCTTACATGGATCATAGTATTCTGTTATACGGTTATAAAAATCATCGTTCCATAGTTTTTAAATCGACAAATTCGTCGGGGGTATTGATATTTTGTACCTGATCATAAAACACCCGGGGAATTTCTACTTCGACGCATCGATACGATTCAATTATCTTCATTAGCTTCTGATTCCCACTGATGAGATTTTTCTCAAAGTGCCCTTCGAGACTTTTCCTATAGATCCCGATCAACGGATAAACTTTGTTCTGCTTCCTGATATATGTTACGTCCCCTTGGTCAGTATGATGACCTCCCAGATAAATCAAAAGTTCGGGGGTAATCGCCGGACAATCGCAGCTCAAAATCAGGCAATATGGATGATCTGAAGCTACCAATGCGGCGTGAATACCGGAAGCGGGTCCCTTTCCCGGGAAATGATCATGGATAAGGGGTAGGTCAAATTTCAGATATGCCGGGTCGGTAGTCACCAACGCCACCCGTCGTGCGATTGGACGGACAGCTTCCAGACTCCATTCCAGGAATGACCTCCCTTTCCACTCCAGGAAACTTTTGTTCTGACCCATCCTGCGACTTTGACCCCCACAGAGGATGAATGCTGGTATGTCATCCATTGAAATCATGGAAAAATAATGAGTTTGAAAAAAGCTAAAACCAGGACGAATCGAAGCATATACTGTAACTTATAATTTGGAAACCGTTGGCTACCATAATAAGCACCGAGAATAGCTCCGACAAGCACGAAAGGAATGATGTCCATACCGGACGAATCGATTCTACCGGTAGCTACCAGCGTTCCTATCAATCCAGCGATGGAATTGACCAATATAAATAGGGCCGAAACCGCAGCTGTTTGTTTGACTGTTCCCCATTTACATAGTAAAATGGCAGGACTCAGTATTATACCTCCCCCGATACCAATCATCCCTGAACATAAACCTATAACTATTCCAATACCGTTCGCCAATGGAAGGTTTATCGATTTAATTTTTTCGGGTTCTTTTCCAAATACACCAACCATTCTCAGGATGGCAAACAGAATGAAAATGGCCAGAATAATTTTATACAACCTGGGATTTATGGTGATCAGTCCTCCTAAAAAGGCAGCGGGAATCGAAGTGAGCGCAAAAGGCAGAAAAAGTTTCCATTTAAAATGATGGCCTCGGGCAAATAAGAAAAATGAAATCCCGGATACTACGATATTCATTAACAATGCTGTGGGTCTGATCATCATGACCGGAACGCTAAATAGTACAAAAATGACCAGATATCCACTGGCACCCCCATGGCCTACACTGGAATAGCAAAATGAAACAATCATTAATATGATACCAATGAAAAAATATTGCTCCTGTAGTACATCAATCATGGTAGTTGATTTTTTCAATAAATTGGTGTGTCATCACTCATGGTACAGGGATAAAAGGAATGGTTTCTCCAGTTCGTACAACAGACACATGCTCAGGTATATGGACGATTGCATTAGCCGATGCAAAGCTGTGAAGCATGGACGAATTTTGTTTCCCTAAAATGTCTATGGTTTCATCATGTACAAATGCCTTTAGAAACAATGCTCTCTCCTGAGGGGAATAGATCGTAGAGTTAACCTTTGCCGATTTCCATCTGGTATCGAAGGAATGAATACCCATCATTTGTTCGATAGCCGGCAAAACATATATGTAGAAGCAGGTCAGGGCAGACGCAGGATTGCCGGGAAGGCCGAAAACGGTCTTATCCTTCTTTTTTCCGAACCACATCGGTTTTCCAGGCTTTTGTTTTATCCTATAAAATATTTCATCAACCTGATTTGCTTTCATTGCCGCCCGGACAAAATCATAGTCTCCTACTGAAATGCCGCCCGTGATCAGGATTACATCGTACGAATCCAGCGCTTTTTCTATCAATAGTCTGGTAGCACGTAAATCGTCCTTCACCTTATATATATTTACGTCCTCAAATCCCTGACTGATCAGGGCGGAATGAAGCATGATAGAATTGCTGTCATAAATTTTACCCGGTTGTATGGGATCCGATGGATCCAAAAATTCATTCCCGGTCACCAGTACGGCAATTGAAGGCTTTTGAAAAACCCGTACTTTGGTAATACCACATTCTACCAGCATACCAATGCCAGCCGGTGTGATGCGATGATATTGGGGTAGAATCGTCTCACCCGCTTTTACATGCTCGCCAATTTCCCGAATATTACTTCCCCTTTTCACAGACCTGTGGACAGTGAGCTCGTCGTCGATCAGGGACGTGTCCTCCTGGATCACCACGGTATCAGCGTTATCCGGAACCAAAGCACCGGTAAATATCCGGCACGCTTCTCCACGATCCAGGTGGACAACTGCGGTATCACCGGCTTTTGAAATAGTCTTAACTACGTATTTATTGGAATGGTGGCTGACAGCGTAGCCATCCATGGCTGATTGGCGAAACCGGGGTAAGTTTTGAGTAGCCACAACTGGCTCATAAATAGCATAATGCAAAGATTTAGTAACATCGATATCGCATGGACCAATGGGGTTACAATGCGCTTGAAGGTATGAAATTGCCTGTTGAACTGATATCATGCTTCTACGTATTTACATGCAAACATAGAAAATAAATACGTATTTTGCATTAATAAACTAAGTATTTTTACTTATTTTCTGTTTTGGATTTTTTATCCCTGACGGCTGGGCTGGAGTTCAAATTCCGTAAACCATCATCCCGACACATCTGACTCCACGGTACCAGTACGAATCGATTGCCAGATAAAATAGGCATATATCAAAACTACTCCAAAAAGGAATCCTATAATGATGTTCCAGTCCTGAACTTTATCATACATCCATCCCACAAGGAAAGGACCGGCTGCAGCAATGTAATAACCCAATGACTGAGCCATTCCTGAGAGCTTAGTAGTATTTCCACTTTCCTCTGTGGCCTGGTTGATAAGATAATAAGCCAGGCTGATACTGGCCCCGGAGGATTGCGCGATCAGAGTAAGCGCAGTATATAACACCCACCGTTCCTCGCTGAGCATCATCAGAAAAGCAATGAAAAATAATCCCGTCATAACGATGATTATTTTCGGCAGCAATCCAGGTTTATCCGCCAAAATCGGTGTAAAATATACCGCCGGCAACGATATGATCTGCATATAAAACAAGGCCCATCCACTCTCTTCGATTGAAAATCCCTTATCGATCAATATTTCGGGGCCCCAGGAAGCCAGGACATAGAAAATAAAAGACTGCAGTCCCATAAATACGGTGATATTCCATGCCCTGCGGTATTTCCAGATATTGAGGGAGGTGTCATTATTGCGTCCATTCAGGCCAGGGCCATACCGGGAATTGAGTTGGATAAACCATACCGGTATGGTAATCAGAGCTAATACCGCCCAGATCATCAATGCCCCTCGCCATCCCCAATCCCAGTCTATCGCAATGGGAGCGGTGATTCCCGAACCAAACGCCGCAACCAGACTCATACATAGCGTATACGCAGCGGTGACCACAGCCGCCCGATGATGAAGTCTTGTCTTGATAAGGGGAATCAATGCCACGTTACAGACAGCTATCCCTGCTCCCATCAATACTGTAGCAGCATAGAGCAAAGGAATACCTCCCATTCCCCGAAGGGCAGTACCAACCCCGATCATGATCACACCGATCATCAGACTCATTTCCAATCCAAATCGCTTTGTCAGCCGCGAGGTGAATAATGAAGCAGTCGAAAAAGCTACCAGGGGAAGCGTGGTCAAAATTCCCATTTGCGTGTGTGTCATTCCCAGATCACTTTGAATCACCCCCACGATGGCACCCACGCTGGTCAATCCCGGACGCAGGTTGAAGGAGATCAGAATAACACCGAAAAACAACAAAATATTTGCCCGTGACCAGGTTGAAAAAATGCGCACTTGTTCGTTTTTACAAGGTCAAATGTAAGACATGAAAGGGAATCGGTTAAAAGTTCTTTATTCCTGACTTCTACCTTGTTTCCGAAGGTCTGAAATGATCAAACATCCGTCACATAGGTTGTTAAAG
>CBFGVZ010000165.1:0-8066 GCA_965652315.1 uncultured Saprospiraceae bacterium
AAATGGACCGGCAATGATACCCAATGGTCCCATGAATAACCCGGCAAAAACACCGATCATGGCTCCCCGTTCTCCCATTTTGCTGCCGCCGAACCGCCGACTCCCCAGCCCGGGAATGATATAATCCAGCCCGATCGTCAGTAAAGTAATAATGGCTGTGATGATCAGGAACCGGTTGCTGAAATCCGCGTAATCTGTCCAGTGCAACAGTAAAAGGCTAAGCCAGGCCGCAACAGGCCCGGGCAGCACAGGCAGGATACTCCCCGCAATGCCCACCAGCAACAGAATAATACCCAAAACAAGAAAGAGGATGTCCATAGGCGATTGTTTTCTTCTCCCAATACAACAAACCTGCGGAATAAAAAATCCCAGATCAACAGAAATTATTTCGAATAAAGATTGGTTGAATCAGAATGGAAATCCGGAGCCTATTGGCATACTTGCAACGGAATACGGGTGCCAGGCAGTGTCAGTCATCCGGAATCTACTGTCGCGAGGGAAAAGGAGCCATTTATTTTCGGGTGAAGATTACCATGCATACCCCATCCGCATCGCCTCCCGAATCACTCCTCCCAATCCAGGATTTTATCGATCGTCTGATAGGAGACCGAATGGTAATTAGGTCGGGCTTTTTGATAGATCTTTTTGGCTAGCTGACGACCTTGTTCGGTCTGCGCCAGTGCAGTATACAATGGGGTGAGAAATTTCCTTCTGCCCACCTCGGTGAGGAATACTTCCACCTGAGAATTCACCTTTTCATACCCCCGGCGGATAGATACCAGATACCAGGCTGCCTGGATTTCTGCATTGGTCGAATGGGTCAGGTGAAAAGCGTCATCGATCTTTTGCAGATTATTTACTGAGATGTCCTGAGGAAGATTGTTGATGAAATGCAACCATTCGTGAGTGGTCCATTCTTTTGAGGGTTGAACCAGAGGGTTAACGTCATTCTCATTCAGAAAGGCAGCCGTCAGTTCATCGATTTTTTCAAAACGGGCGGTCACCGGCACAGGTGCATTGTCAGGCAAGCCTTCGCCATACACCCATTCGTCGATCCGGAGTTCATCCGCTATAGCCTGGTCACCGGATACAAGGTATTTGTTCAGCAAACCCACCAGCGTTTCAGAATTCATGGAATGGAAAGCATACGTGTCAAAATATTGACTGAGGAAAGCATCCCAGGTTTCTCTACCCACGGATTCTTCTATTTTCCGGAGAAATAAATACCCTTTGTTGTAAGGGATGCCTGAAAGTCCTTCATCCGGATCCCGGCCTTCAAGGTTGACATGTAACCGGGTATCGGCGGCACGTCCGTCATTGGTCATGGATTCGATTTCCCGAACGAGATCCTGGTAGGTCAGGCTGGCCAGCATCTCAGAATATTCCCGGCCCCGCAGCGCCTCCATGATCCGGTGTTCGAAGTAGGTGGTGAAACCCTCATTGATCCAGATATCTTCCCAGTTGGCATTGGTCACCAGGTTGCCGCTCCAGCTATGCGCCAGTTCGTGGGCCACAAGCCCCATCAATGATTTGTCTCCGGCCAGAATAGTCGGTGTGGCAAAAGTCAGGCGGGGGTTTTCCATGCCGCCAAACGGGAAACTGGGCGGGAGGACGAGGACATCATACTGATCCCATCGGTAAGGGCCATACATTTCAGCGGCCTTTTCGATCATTTGCGGGATGTTCTCAAACTCAGCTGCAGCTTTTGGCAGAACGGAAGGTTCGGCATACACGCCGCTGTTTTCCCCGAGTTTCTGGTATTGCAGGTCACCGGCAGCGAGTGCCATGAGGTAGGATGGAATTGGCTGTTCCATTTTGAATTTGTAACTGCCATTGTCTCTTTTTTCTACAGGATTATCGGCGCTCATCAGTACCAGTAGACCAGGTAGCACCGTCACCGTAGCATCATAGGTAAATCGCACACCGGGTCCATCCTGGCAGGGCAACCAGGTTCTGGCCAGAATGGCCTGGGATTGGGTGAATAGGAACGGTTGTTCTTTCCCTGCGGTCTGTATCGGATCCAGCCATTGCAATGCACCTGCTTCGGGAACAGTGGAATAAGCAATTTTGACCGTTTGGGTATTGTCTTCGATCGGAATGACCAGGGCTTTCCCGTATAATTCACTACTATCGCCCCATTGAAACTCGACGGGTTCTTCGCCATCGAGCCACACCTGATGAATTTCCAGATCACGAGTATCCAGGACGAGTTCATTAGCATCAGAAAGTCGCTCGATCGTCCAGATTGCGATGCAATTCATCGTTTTCTGATCAAAATTAACGCCAGCGCTCCAGTCCAGGTGGGTCACCCGGACGTCATTGAAATTGGCAAAACTATTGGGATCGGTAATATGGATCGAATCTACGGTCATGTCGATGAGTTGGGAAGAGGTCGTTTTTACATCAGTGTTGCAGGCCGTCAGACCAATTAGCGAGATGAAAATCGTCCAATTAAGTAACAGGTGCATTGAGAATTGGTTTGCTCTAAAAAGTTGCAAAGATAACTATTGCATGGGAACTTAATGGCATCTGAGTCTATTATAAATGCACAAGTTCAAAGTGGATCTTAACAGGTCCTGAATGAGCGCAATAGGGCGGGAGAATTGTTATATAACCCTTAAGCTTTTGACAAATATTCGGCACATACAACAAAATCAACATTTTTATCATCTAAGAAATAGATGGCGACACAACCGGACATATTGCTGAAGGGAGTCAGGAAGCGCGATCGGAAGGCTCAGAAAGCTTTGTATGATCAATATGCCCCGCTTTTCATGGCCATCGCCATGCGGTATTTGAAGGACAAATATGAGTCGGAGGATGCGGTCGCAGAAGCCTTTTTAAAAATTTTCAGCAAAATCAGTAGTTTCCGGGGCAAAGGCAGCTTTGAAGGATGGATGAAACGCATACTCATCAATGAATGTTTGATGATGATCCGGCAAAAGAAAAAGCTATATATGACCGTATCTCTGGATGAGGTGGATGTGGAACTGGATCCGGAAGCCATCAGTCACCTGAATGCATTGGAGATTCTGGATGCCATACGGGAATTGCCGGATGGCTACCGGACGGTATTCAATCTCTATGAAATCGAAGGGCTCAAACACCGGGAAATAGCAGAAGAACTCGATATCAATATCAATACTTCCAAATCGCAATTGATCATGGCCAAAAAGCGATTGCGGGACATTTTAAAAAAAAATCTTAACCGAAAGAATTATGAGCAACAAGGGAATGCTGCGGGATAAATTAGCAGATCTTCAGATAGAGCCCTCTGATCGGGTTTGGCAGAAAGTGGAGCGCAATCTGAAGGGAGATCATTCCAGATCCGGGATGGGTAAATGGTCTGCCATAAAAATGATAGCGGCAGCATTATTGATCCTCGTGGCCTTTTTTGTGGGCTTAAATCTGGAAATCGGGAATCGATATATGCCAATCACACTGGAAATCAACGACCAGGCTTCGGATTTACAAGCCCCTTTCGATCATTACGCACCCCAAAATGCTCCGTTGAATTACCGTACAGATGGTCGGCTCGTCCCCAATTACCAGGAATTGTGGGAGCATGGTCTTGTTCCGAAAGTGAATTAGTTTAGACCCATACCTCAACCAGGGAACGGCGAGCCGCGGCCAATGTCTGAACGATTCTGGATTTCTTGTTCCTCATCTATCCTCTCACTAACTGCTCCGTATCAAACTGACCTTCATTATAGTCTTCCCCCGACACAAAAACCATCGAAAGGGAATTGACGCAATGGCGGATGTTCTTAGGTGTCAGGCGTTCCCCTGTGAACACATGTCCCAGATGGGCATCGCAATTATTACACAAAATTTCCACACGACGGCCATCCGCATCGCGCTCTTTTTTGATCGCCCCCGGAATTTCATCGTCAAAACTCGGCCAGCCACAGTGCGAGTGAAATTTATCTTCAGATTTGTACAAAGGCGTCAGGCAGTTTTTACACAGATAAAGCCCTGGGGCGTCATGGTGCAACAAAGCACCGGTACCCGGCCGCTCCGTACCTTTGTGGTACAATACATTCTTCTCCCTTTCGGTCAGATCCAATCTGGTTTGCTTGGTGTCCATAGTCATATTTATTTTAGCGAGCGTACGGGTTGGACATCCAACCTACACTCCTTCCTTTAAGTTATTTAGAAACGCTACGACGCCGGGGGATGTTTACAAAACTCGTGTTTATTCCTCCTCATCCTGTTGGATCGTTTCTGCAACCACCTGCCGGGCTAATTCATACTCGGGTTCGGTCACATAGATTTCCAGAAATCCAAAGCTATTGATGGCGCTGTCTTTTTTATCCATGATCACTGTTTCAATATCATTGTTTTCCAGTTCGGCCTTGATCAGATTGGCAGTGATTCGATCCTGTGTGGTGTGTACCAGTTTCATAGTCCTTCAAGTTTAAGTTTAAAAATGAGCCCGGCTTTCAGGCCATACAATAGGGAAAGTTATTACTTATCCATGCTAAAATGCTTATCTTGGCATTGGTATAGTGAACTAATTTACTAAATATTCATGAGAAAAGAATTTGTATTTTTTTCGATTGTGTCGCTTTTGCTGGTCTTTGGTATTTATCAATTCCTGTGGCCCCCTGTGCTCTGGATATTGATTATCCTGATTCCTGTGATCCTGCTGGGCTTCTATGATATGTTTCAGGAACGTCACGCCATCATGCGAAATTTTCCGATTTTGGGTCGGGGCCGCTATTTATTTGAGGAATTGCGCCCGAAAATATACCAGTATTTCATCGAATCCGAAACCGACGGAAAACCCATCCCCCGCATGCTGAGGTCCATCGTGTATCAGCGGGCCAAAAATGAAATTTCCACTACTCCGTTCGGGACGCAGCTCGATGTGTACAGGGAAGGATACGAATGGATTGTCCACAGCATCGCCGCCATACCGATCAATGAACTCGATCCCAATCCACGCATCCGGGTGGGCGGGAAAGACTGCATGCAACCTTATGATCTCAGCATTTTCAATGTTTCGGCGATGAGTTACGGTTCTCTGAGTAACCGCGCCATTCTATCGCTTAACGGAGGCGCAAAAAAGGCTGGATTTGCGCACAATACTGGAGAAGGAGGGATCAGTCCGTATCATATTACACCGGGGGGAGACTTAATTTACCAGTTTGGTACCGGATATTTCGGCTGTCGGGATGATAAAGGAAATTTTGACCCGGTCCACTTCAAGGATAAAGCTGAGATGGAAACCGTGAAAATGATCGAGGTCAAATTGTCGCAGGGGGCTAAACCTGGTCATGGTGGATTGTTGCCGGCCAGTAAGAATACGGAGGAAATCGCCCGAATCCGTCACATCCTCCCGGGGATTGCGGTTCATTCTCCCGCCCATCATACTGCATTTGATTCGCCGGTGGGTTTGTTGGAATTCATTCAACAACTGCGCCATCTTTCACAGGGAAAACCCGTAGGATTCAAATTGTGCGTAGGTCGCCCGTCAGAATTTATCGCGATATGTAAAGCTATGCTGGAAACAGGGATTTTACCTGACTTTATCTCTGTAGATGGCGGGGAAGGCGGGACAGGTGCTGCTCCACTTGAGTTTACCAATTCAATCGGTATGCCGATGCTGGAAGGGTTGACTTTTGTGCATGATATGTTAAGGGGCTTTGGATTGCGCGATGAAATCAAACTCCTGGTCAGTGGGAAAATCATGACAGGTTTTTCCATTTTCCGGGCAATGGCTCTGGGCGCTGATGCCTGCTACAGTGCCCGGGGGATGATGTTTGCACTGGGTTGTATCCAGGCGTTGGAATGCCATAAAAATACCTGTCCGACCGGAGTGGCCACGCAGGATAAGGAACTGATCGCTGGCCTCAATGTGGAGGATAAAACCGATCGTGTGGCCAATTTTCATTTGAATACGGTTTCCAAATTTGTCGAAATGCTGGGAGCCTCTGGCAAGCGTTCACCCGGAGACATCCTCCGCAAGGATGTTTTTCGCAGAGTGAGTACTTACGAGGTGAAAACCTTCGAAATGATGTATCCGACCATCCCGTACGGCAGCTTCAAATACGACGAAATTCCGGAGAAGTGGCAAAGTGAATTTGATTTTGCCCGAATCTCTTCATTCAGTTAATACGCAGTACTTATGTTAAAATGGATTCTATTCGGAGGGATAATCGTTCAGATGACAGGCTTTTTATTCAGTTGTTCAATGAATCAGGATAATACTTCAGACATCAGGTACTTTCACAACGGCACCATTTATTCAATGGATCAAAACCTGACGGTGCACACAGCCATGATCGTGGAAAATGGATTGATTTCAGCCCTGGGCGGAAATGAACTCAAATCGAGGTTGGAGGGTCGGGAATACGAGGACATCAACCTGGATGGAAAATTTGTGTTTCCGGGGCTCATCGAAGGACACGGTCATTTTTTGATGCTGGGGGAAGTGATCTGCGGACTGGACCTCAATGGACTGGCTTCCTGGCAGGAGGTCATCGATCAAACAGTGGAATATGCACAGAAAGTCAGTGAAGAGGACTGGATCCTGGGAAAGGGATGGCATCCCAATCACTGGGATACACTTCCTCCGCAACTCACGGAAGGGTATCCGGACAATCGGGAACTTACACGGTTGTTTCCGAACCGGCCGGTAGTACTTCAGCATTCCAGTTTTCATGCCCTGATGGCCAATGACAAAGCACTAGAGATGGCCGGAATAACTGCAGATACACCTGATCCTGCAGGGGGACGTATCGTCCGGGATAATGCCGGAAAGGCTACGGGAATGCTGGAAGAAAATGCCATGGATATGGTCATGCAATACTACCGGGGCTGGAAAAATAACCGGACAGCCCAGGAGAAGGAAGTCGAACTGAACCGATATATCGATTCGGCCATGCAGCGGTGCCTGTCCTATGGAATCACTACTTTCGTGGATGCGGGCATCAGTGCTTCCGATCTGGCAACGTTCGAAAAATGTCATGAACAACAAGGACTGGATATCCGACTCTGGGCCATGGCTGCCGGGGGTGATTTGATAGATGGAGATTTTGACGGAAAAGTGCCTTATGAATCAGCGGATCAAAAAATATTTGTGAAAGCTACCAAGTCGTTTATCGACGGGGCGTTGGGTTCCAACGGTGCCTGGATGATCCACGATTACGAAGATCAGAAGGATTGGTATGGTCAAAATGTCACAGAACGGTCAGAATTAAAATCCATCGGCCAAAAATGTATCGATCTCGGAATGCAATATGCAATTCATGCCATCGGGGACCGTGCCAACAGGGAAGTACTGGATATTTACGAAGCGTTGTTCAGGGAAAATGACCTGGATGGGAGCGCTTTGCGATGGCGGGTAGAACACGCACAAATTATTCAGCCGGAGGACATCCCCCGGTTTTCTGAGCTGGGCGTGATCCCCAGCATGCAGGCCATCCACGCTACTTCGGACGCGCCTATGGTCGTACCCAAGATTGGTGCGGAACTGGCTGAAAAAGGGGCATATCCCTGGCGGGCGCTGATCGATCACGGTGCTGTCATCGCCAACGGAACAGACTGTCCGGTGGAACGTGTGAACCCATTCGAGAATTTATATGCATCGGTGACCCGACAATCTGGCCCTGGGCAGCCGGCATTTTTTCCGGGACAATCAATGTCCAGGGCGGAAGCCCTCAGATCCCTGACCATCTGGAATGCATTCGCATGCAATCTGGATAATCATATTGGCAGCCTTAAGCCCGGAAAATGGGCCGATTTTTTTGTTTCGGATACCGATCTGCTGAATTGCTCTGATGCCGATATCCTGGCTACCGGGGTCACACAGACTTACCTTAACGGGAACCTGGTGTGGTCAAGGTAGGAGAATTTTGCTCCTCAATTTTGGGTATGTTTTACTTCATGCACCTTCTTCGTTGTGAACCCATTGAATTTGCCCGCTATTTCGAAGCTTACCCATCCAATATTTGCACCCCATCCCTGGCAGCCCGATCCTCAGAAAGCTTGCTCCGATTTTAGTTGGAGGAGTCTTCGGTTCCTTCACCTTCCCCCACCCGCCCGCGGGCACCGCAGGCAAG
>CBFGVZ010000166.1:0-7946 GCA_965652315.1 uncultured Saprospiraceae bacterium
GAATCGTCGCATCCAAAAACCAACCTGTCGTTCCACCTCGCAAAATCGCCTATCACCTTCAGATACGCCGACCTCGGCCGGATGCCTGCGGAATAGTCCGCCGTAAAGGTACCGGGAAAATCCCAGAACAATCCATGCATGGTCATCAGGTAATCCGGATCTGTCCTGGTTCCGATATCCCTTATCCGGGGCCATTCCGTATTCCATCCGTGAGTGCCATCATAACTATGGCTTGCTTTGGGCAGTCGGTAAAAGTCCCAGTCCTTTTCCGGGTGCCGAACGCCAAGAATTACAGATTTATGATCCCAGCCGATAGCCCAGATAAATCCGTTCGGCAGGACTTGTCAAATGCCGGGCTAATCCGGTAGGTCTCCCCGGGATTTTCTCATATGAAATCGCACGTACTTTCCGGTCTTTATCAATGGCATAGGGACCTATAAACAGTTGGTTGCTCTCCCTGTGGATCATCCGGTTGGCCGGTGTCCCACCGATGCTTTCATTCCTTACGATCTGTTGGAGATCCGGAGTTATTTCATAAAGTTTATCCGAAGATCCAAAAGGTTTATGCGGGGCATAGGTGACCGCCCAAAGTCGCTCTGCCCAAGGCACCACGGCTCCGGTACCGCATTCATCTTCGAGGTTGTACATCGCCAGATGGGGAAAAATACCACTGTATTGCAAAGGGTATCCAATGCAACCGAAGGATGGCTTTTGTACGGTTGTATAAAGGCATCGAAGTTTTGCTGGGTATATGGCATTCCCATACTGAATCTGACCTCCTGTCCGGCTCGGACGAAATAAGTAAATTCATCGCCAGACCGCCTCCTTTCAAACAGCCAGGACCATGTTTTACCCTGGTCTACACTCACGGCAGGTCCCTTCACGGTCATACAATTTGGGCGGGTGAAGACAAACCGGATACTGTCTGAGGACTCAGCTTTCACAGAAAAATACCAGTAAAACCAGGGGGTTCCGGTATCGCGGAGGTCCGGCCGCAGGTATACAGTATGATCCCGTATAGAATCTACCAGGATATTCCCACCCGGAAAATCGGCATTTATCCGTATAGTTTGGCCCTGGGCTATAGCTGATCCAGGAATTATTATGCAGATGAATACCCTTATCGTAAAGGACCGAATCAGAGGTGAAAGGAGAGATGAGCGGGTTATTTTTCGTATCATCAAAAAGTGATCATTGGTCGCCACTAAGTCTGGGACAATTTTTTGATTTGTGGGAAGGGAAATACTGTGAATTATGAATTATTTCCGGACAGCGTATGAGTGCCGGAGCAAACCCTGCATCAAGGGTAGGATCAACTCATTGCTATGGTCTCTTCCAAAGTTTAAATTTACTATTGACTAACAAAGTCACTTGAAGTAATACCATACTGGACACTATAAATACTAAGTTGAGGAGGCTTGTCCTTTCACCAAAAATCCATGCAAATATTGCAATTAACTCAATCGAAGCAGCAATGACAAACAAGATTCTCATGAACTTCAACATAATCCTATCCTTATTTTTGACAACTTCCAATTACACCCGCTGTAGCAAGTGCTTTTCCTACTAACCAAAACCCTAATCCTACCGGTGTAACAATTGTGACCGCAGATAATGTATGAACAATTGTAGCCGCAACAGCAACTCCACAATAAAATCCACTGCCTCTGGTGCCAAAATTTCTATTAATTTGAGATGACAATTGCTTCTCAATTTCAATAATTAGAATCAACTTATAGGCTTCATCGCTGTTGAATTCAAAATTGTCATTTATTAATCCGTATACATTTTCTTTGCCTTTATGGAAATAATAAAAATCCAATGCATCGAATATTTTGTTATATGATTTATCCAAAGATGTAAAATGACTTAAACCTTCAGAATTAACTTTTTCCATTGTAGCATAAAATCGGTTGAAATATTCATCTGAGTATTCAATATTTTTATCTAAACTACTCATTTTAGCTAAAATATCATTATGGACTATAGCTAAATCTACTCGATGTGTATTTTCATTTACTATATCAACTTTCGAACACGAACTTATACTACAAAATACGACAAAAAGAATAAAAAATCTAAGTCGATAAAACCAGAAATCCAATAGGTCGGTAGGTCGAAAAGAATTGCTAATTACTTCCATTTCAATCAAATTTAAAAAATCAACAAAAATTTCCGTTGCGGCAAAGCAGACCTTAATGCACCTCAATATACCAATATTTCATAAATACAACAAATTATCCAACAAAAAATCCATACCCTAAAAATTTCTGTCCAATTTCATAGTCCCAAAATCACCTCATTTAGTGTACTAGTACGCGAAATGCCAAATACATTTAACTATAATAATGGGCTCGGCAATCCCGCTTTCACACACCCTTTCCCACGAGCTACCATATCCCCTTTATAACAACCTCATTATCAATGCTAATAAAATACAATTTCCCTGGATTTATGGCCGGGCAATTCACACATTAAAGGGATTTATCCTGATATTCTCAATGCCACTTTCTAACTCCATCAAGAATTTACATTCCGACAAAACGCGGCGTTGAGGCAGAGACTTACCGATCCTATTAACTACCTGAGATCGGTCCAGAAGCTTGTCCCCCACTTGTTGGGGAGATTCCTTCCAGTCATAAACTTGCGACCATAGGGAGTCCCCCCCCCACGAGTTGGGGGCAAGCTTTTGGATGGGCTGGCTTAGTGCGTGAGGAAGATTGCCGAGCCCAATTTTAGCAACAAGTTGAACATTATGTGATCTACGAAAAAGCCGAGCAATATTTTAACCCACATTGCTTAAGATTACCTAATTTGGATCTTGAAGGTGTTAAAATCGGGTTGAATTTGGGCCAAATTTGATAATTTCTATCATAGTTCATTGCTACGATGTGCGTGTTTACTGAGTTTTCATTTTGAGGATTTGATTTGTAGTACACAGGGGAGTTGACTGGTCGGATTGGTCATTGGTATCTTTGTCAGATGTATTTCAAGCAGAGTGGACGTATAAACCCCCGGACAAATCAGTATGACAGTTACTATCGTCTTGTTGAATCCTACCGTAATGCCGAAGGTAGAATCTGTCATCGGACTATTCTCAATATTGGTTTTATAGAAGAAGAATTAAGTCCTGAACAACTCAACATTATCGCCCGCACTCTGACTGATATATACCAGGGGAAACAGACGATATTCAAATTTGAGCAAACAGACGATGTGATTAATAATTGGGAAATAACCCGAATAGGAAATACCCAAAAAGTCATCTCAACGAGTGGATATAATATAGCCGGGAAGAAAATAACAGTACGTAAATGTTCTGAACAACAGCAAAAGTTGGCAGAGATCCAGGAAGTGCTACAGATAAAATCCAAGCCATTCACAAAATTAAAATCTGTAGTACACAAACCGAAACTCAAAAAAATTGATTCTCAGCAACAGAGGGCTATTGGGCCTGGTTGATAAGCAAAATGGGTTAAGGAACTGAGCAATTGTTGCACTAGTACAACAATTGCTCAGTTCCGTTGAGATTTGCAAGCCAGCCTGAGCCTGGGGGTAGGGGATTGGCTTCCAGCGATACCACAAGGCCTGCCTGCTGTGCCCTTCGGGCAGGCAGGTAGACAGGTAAAGCTTTCTTTGTTATAATTGCTTAGAATTCCGTGCACTACTGCACTATGACTACCATCCGTCTGTAAGAGGTCAGCGATGGAGTCCCGTCATCGCTCACTTCCAGGATAAGATGAATGGTCCGTCCGGGGGGCAGATTTTCCGGTACCGTTAAATAGCATTCTTCTCCATTTTCCGATATTTCCAGGAGGTCGCATCCACTCCCCGGACTGATTTCCTCGTAAATAAACCATCGGTACGATAAATCATCGCCATCCGGGTCGGAGCTGTGCGAAGCATCCAGATGGATTTGTTGGCCATTCTGGACGCTGAGCAACAAAGGAGCAACACCGGCAGATTGGTTGACGACCACCTTAGGATTGTTGTTGGCATTATCGAATGATTGTACGCACCAATCCATACGGGCCATAAAATCGTTTTGAAAAACCGGTCGCCACCGGGATACGGAATGACGCTCATTGGACATTCCGTCCAGAAAATCGGGAGCATCGATGAACAATCGATCTTTTATCTTCCGGTACCGTCCGCCCCACCCACCCCAGTGCGGGTTCTCAGGGGAATTCAGACCATTGGAGATCAAGCCCAGAAATGACGGTGTATCGCCTTCTTTCATTCCATCGGTACCAGCTCCATCGATGGGATATTGCTCACCGAGGGGTCCATGGCCATGAATATGTTCTTCGACCCATTGCCCATTTTGCATGGTCCTGTCGCCCGTCATATACATTCCCCGGAAAGCTGAGATTTCACGGATCCCATAATTGGCATCGTTTCGGGTAAATCCGATGGCCACATATTGAATATCCGGAAAATGGTTCAATACCCAGGAGCGGTAGTCGTCCTGGTCCCCGATCGCTCTGACCTGGATCTTTTGGCAAAAGGTCTTTACACCTTCCGGGTTACGGTTTTCATTCACTTTCCATAGTGCCTGCACCAGTTCCCGCTGTCCACCCCATACGACGATATACACGGTCTGGTCTGAATGATCCACCACATCAATAATGGCATCGGAAGCCTGTGAATCGGTTCCCTCACCCCACCGGGTTTCATCACCCTGGCCGATCCTGATTACAGAACGCAGATATTCCGGCGAAGGATATTCGGAGGAATGCAACAACAAGTTGGGATATACCGCACCGTACGCTTCCAGTTGATCCAGGATCAGATCATCCCGGATATCGTGACTGTGTTCCATACGACTGGTGGCACAAATGGCTTTCACATCAAATTGATCCGAGTATAGTAAAAACCGGACCAGGCTTTGCTGGTCATCCGGATCCCCGCCTATATCGGTCAGGATAATGATAGATGGTTTGTCCTGTGCAAAACTAATCGTTCCAAAAATAAGGAGTACTAAGATCGAAAAAAATACCTTCATATTATCGTTCGGGTTTTACCTGCTCTTCCCAATCGTTGAGCAGGGCTTTTAAGTTCATGGATTGGTCAGAATACCGGTGTTGATTCATCAGATCATTTTTTTCCTGCGGATCGTTCTGTAAATTATAAACGTGATCGGTTACTGTGCTCCCGTTTTGTATTCGAAGATACTTCATATTTCCGTCCCTTACCGCTTTAATGACGATATCCGCCCGTTGTTTACGCCAAAACAGGGTACGGGGATAGGTCGCTTCTCCCTGTTCGATGTCCTGTATGATATCTACGCCATCAAATGGTCTGCCTTCCGGTGCCGATGCCCCGGCGATCCGGGCAATGGAGGCGGTGAGATCCATGGTGATGCCCATTTGGTCGCTGACAGTTCCCGGTGCGATGTAACCGGGCCAGCGGATGATGCAAGGCACTCGTATTCCGCCTTCGTACAGGGAGCCCTTATTGTCCCTGAAAGGTCCCGAGCTACCCGCAGCGGGCCCATTATCCGAAACAAAAATGACCAGGGTATTTTCTGTCATTCCTTCTTCTTCCACTTTAGCCAGGATTTTCCCTACGCCTTTATCGAGTTCTTCCATCATTGCCATAAATCCTTCCGGATTGGGGGCATTTTCTTGCTCCACGGTCAATGGCCGGTCATTGTAATCATCCGGTCCCTGGTAGGGTTTATGCGGTGCGGTAAAAGGGAGGTATAAGAAAAATGGCATTCCTGAGTTCTGGTTGTTGATCCAATTGACCGCAAAATCGGTGATCAGGTGGGTCATGTAGTATCCTTTATCCATCTGGACCTCTTCCCCATTCATATAAAAGTCGTGCTTCCCATGGATCATATTCCCCATAAATACACCTACAGGCAAACTATGTTGGAAATAATCTACCCCGCCACTCAGATTACCCAAAGAATAATCAAAACCATGCGCCGGAGGTCGGAATTTCGGTTCATTCCCGAGATGCCACTTACCGATCAACGCCGTATTGTATCCCACATCCTTAAGTACTGAGGGGATGGCATTATACTCTGCAGGCAAACCCAGGTCGTGCGTGTTATTGAGGCGGGCGGCATCCGGATATCGGCCTACCCCATTGAGCCCTATCGCGCATTCCAGACCGCCAATTCTATGCTAGTATCTACCGGTCAATAAAGCTGCCCGCGTGGGTGTACATTCCGCCCCATTGGAATAAAACGTCGTAAATCGAACCCCCTCAGCGGCCAACCGGTCGATATTGGGCGTCGAAATAATGTCCGAACCGTAGCAACTCAGATCACCGTACCCCAGGTCATCTGCTACGATCAGGATGATATTGGGTGGGTTTTGTCCAGTCATGGATTGAACCCAGACGATGTAATGCAAAAAAATACTAAGTACAATTTTTAACATGTTATGACTTTCAATGATTTTAAATTTCGACTAGGACACTGAACACTATTTCCATGATACTATTATGGGGCTCGGCAATCCTGCTACTTAACATCCCACCCACGGGCTACCATATCCCCGTTTGTAATAACCACGGTATCAGATGGTTACAAATAATGAAAATAATTTGGTGTGACAAACGGCTTCACAATCCCCTCCCCGCACTGCCTACGCCGGCTTGCGAATCCGAGCTCTCACCTTGAATCGGTAAATCGGCCTGCGCGATTGCTTGGCGGGAGAGTTGCCGAGTCGAAAACTTCCCACTTTTGGGATTTAACCTGATATTCTCAATGCCGCTTCCTAATACCACCAAGAATTTGCATTCCTGCAAAACGCGGCGTTGAGGCAGAGACTTACCGATCGTTCCAATAAAAGCGAGTACGCCGATCTGATGCGGCGTTCGTATCCTTTTCACCCTGAATTGATCAACATTTTTAGAAACAAATGGGCGAGTAATCCTCAGTTTCAACGGACTCGCGGGGTGCTCCGATTGTTGGCTTCGATCGTCTCTGATCTATGGAAGCGTCGAAATAATCTGGTGGGAAACCATACGCTAATCCATCCTTCGCATCTCCGACTCGATAATCTGGACACGTTGACGGGTGAGGTGAAGAAATTATACGGTATGGGTTATGATGCGGTAATCAGCTCCGATGTCTGTGGTGCCCAATCCAATGCCTATCAAATCGACGAAGAAAAACCGGATTTAGGATCGAATAACCTCACACAGGGTATAGCGACAGCTATTTTCCTGAATTCATTTGGTAGCACTGGGGTAAACCGAGGAATTACGGTCCGTGAATTGAAACTCCAGTTGGTAGTGCCAGGCGGATTCAATCACAACAGCATTAATTCCAGTTTGGATGAGCTGCAAAACCGCGCTTACTACCTCTACTATTCCCAGACTGGGGGAGCGGATCAGCGGTTTTGGTTTCATACGAAGGCCAATCTCAATATCCTGGTCAACTCTGCAATTTCCGAGATCAAGGACGACCGCATCGAGAGTGAGATTATTAAAATACTCGAGGACAAGTCAAAACGAGTTTCCAAATTTAAATTGATCGTCAATCCACAAGGCGATATTCCAGAACAGAAATCTCCGACGCTCATCATTCTCCATCCCACGTTGTATAAAAACGGCAATCGAAGATTTGAATCCGCAATTGAGAATATTGCATTACGAAAAGGAAATAGTGATCGTATTTATCGAAACACACTCTTGTTTGTATCTGTATCCAATCAGGGCCGGGCGTCGTTGTACAATATTATACGGGAGTTCCTCGCCTGCAAAAAGATTAAAGAGGATTACTACAGTACATTGGAACCGGATCAAAAATCGGAGCTGAATACGCGTATCGTGGATACTGGAGAACGGGTACAGAAGGAACTCGTGACCGCCTACAATCAAATCCACAAATATTCAGGTGCTCAGGGTCGGACCACGACGGAAGTTCGTGAATTTAAGGATGCATTTGACATTCAGGTGTCCAATATTTTCTGGGATAAATTACGGAA
>CBFGVZ010000167.1:0-7881 GCA_965652315.1 uncultured Saprospiraceae bacterium
ATCCACTCTTTGAATCCGGGCTCCTAATTTCTGCAGACGTAAATCGATCTGCTGATAGCCCCGATCGATTTGCTGAACATTGCGAATGACGCTTTCGCCTTCCGCAGAAAGGGCAGCGATTAAAAGTGCCACGCCCGCCCGTATATCCGGAGAGCTCATTTCAATTCCCCGCAGCTTCGATTCCCGCGCCATCCCTATCACGGTAGCCCGGTGCGGATCACACAAAATAATCTGCGCACCCATATCGATCAATTTATCCACAAAAAACAACCTGCTTTCGAACATTTTCTGATGGATCAGTACGCTTCCTTTGGCCTGGATGGCAACAACCAGAATGATACTCATCAGATCGGGCGTAAATCCGGGCCAGGGAGAATCGTAAATGGTCAGTATAGATCCATCGATAAACTTCTGAATTTCATAAGGTTCACTCCCGTAAACCATCAGGCTATCCTTCCGGGCTTCCATCTGCACCCCAATCCTTTGAAATGTATCCGGGATATTGCCCAGCGCACCTACATCAATACCTGTAATTTCCAAATCAGACGCGGTCATGGCTGCCAATCCAATGAAACTGCCTATTTCGATGATGTCCGGAGAAATGGTATGCTCGGTCCCATATAATTCCTCAACTCCATGAATGGTCAGGAGATTGGATCCGATCCCCGTGATCCGGGCTCCCATCCGGACGAGCATTTCGGATAATTTCTGAATATAGGGCTCACAGGCCGCATTGTAGATCGTGGTCACGCCAGGACTGAGTACGGCTACCATCAGCATGTTGGCTGTACCGGTTACCGAAATTTCATCCATCAGGACAAAGGTCCCATTGAGGTTTTCTCCCGAAAGGAAATAGCTGTCATGGCTGTCGTCATATTCGAATGTGGCGCCCAGTTTGATAAATCCATTCAAATGGGTATCGATCCGGCGTCGCCCGATCTTATCACCACCAGGCCGGGGGATGTAAGCTTTTTTGAACCGGGAAAGGAGTGGTCCGAGCAGCATTACCGAACCCCTTATCCGCTGCGCGTCCGCATAATATTTCGGGCTGAACAGGTAATCCAAATCCAGATCATCCGCCTGAAACCGAAAACTTTGATTTCCGAGTTCTTCTATTTTAACACCAAGACCTCGCATCAGCGCCATCATTTTGTCCACATCTACAATCTCCGGAATGTTGTGAATGATAATCGGATGCGACGTCAGTAATACTGCACTGAGAATTTGGAGCACCTCATTTTTTGCCCCCTGCGGCGTAATGGAACCGCTGAGCATTTCTCCGCCCTGAACTATAAATGATTGTGCCACGGATGTTGGGATTGAATAATGGGAAATATTACCTTCTTTTCCGTTTTTTGTTGTTGCTATGGTGCCGCTTGTTGCTATGATGCGAACGGGAAGGCGTCTTCTTTTTAGGTGGAGTTTTAAGTGTATTGAACTGAG
The DNA here is from genome assembly GCA_965652315.1 of uncultured Saprospiraceae bacterium. Taxonomy (GTDB): domain Bacteria; phylum Bacteroidota; class Bacteroidia; order Chitinophagales; family Saprospiraceae; genus Membranihabitans. Next base: position 1,444 of record CBFGVZ010000167.1, read on the forward strand.
TGTCCTCCAGCACAGCTTTGATCTTCCCCTTGGTCATCCCCTCGATGTCGTTCTTGATAATTTCATCGTTGACAAACTGCTCTTTGTGCCAGGTGCGGTAAGCCATTTTCATATAGGAACCGATGACACGAACGTAAGCCTCCCGGTGTTCAAGGTTTTCCATATTCTGGGCTTTCTTAAGCATTTTCTGGACATTGTGACCATAATGCTTAAAATCAATATCCATCTGGGGATATTCCAGCGGCTCATGAATAAATAGATCTTTTATATCTGACACCTCGACACCTGCCGGCACTTCTACGTCGAGTTTGTCCTCAGACATAAAGAAAATGTGTTTCCAGGCCTTGGCCAGGCTGTCGCCGGTTTTGTTTCCGGGGTCGGTCATATTGATCATAATATCCACGATGGCTTCCGCCACCGCCTGCCGTTCGGCTTTATCCTCTATAGTGGTGGCATAGTCCACCATATTCTGTACATGACGACCGTATTCCTGAATTCGGATATCGCGGTGTCTTGTATTATATTGAAAATTGTACATAAATTGTTTTTACTAATTATTGGTAGAACTGTAAGTGATTTTTATTTGGGGTTTAAGAGCAGCATCTTCTATACCAGGGCCATAAATGACCGATCGGGCGATGCGTGACACATCTTCCGGGGTAGGGACGATATATACCACTGGTTCTGAAGCTCCGCTCACGATCCGCTGAAATTCGTTGGTAATATTGAAGGTATACTCGCGGGCATTGCCCATGCCGGAATCTAAAAGTCCTCCAAAATACTGCAGGTATGCTCCGCTGGATTGATAAATCAGAATGTCCGTGACAGGTCTGCGAACCGATGGGGTGTCCTCACCCAATGCAAACACGGATGGCATTGGTGTATAAATCGCAGTGTCATCTTCCGGAAATTCTGCTACCGTCCAGGTCAGTGATACATTATTGATCACCTTGCCCTGATAGGCGGTTAGATCTTTAAAGTCAAGACGAACCCCTACACCTGAAGGCTGCAAGAATACATATCCAGGGTCAGCAGGGGGTTCTGAGATAAACGACTGGACCGGGCTCCCCTCATATTCATGGGCGACAGTTGTAAAATGATGCAGCGAAGAGTTCATGACCATATAGGCTTCCTTCGATTCCCCTTCCTGGGTGTAGTAAATCCGAATTCCGGAATAAGGTGAAATTTCGGTATTGGCTGTCTGTCCGGATGACTGCGTGGCATACGCATAAAAGCGGTAAGCACCTCCCAATGCTCCCTCACGCGGCTTGACGACAAATCCGGGAAACTCATCCAGGAAATTGAGCACGCTGGCAGTCACTGTAGTATCCATATCCAGAATTTTCTGCCCAAATTCAGCAGACATGGGAATTCGAATATGCGAAGGAGCGGACAGGGAATCACCGCGGTTTTGATTTTTCAGGGAGGGTAAAAACGTATGAGTTCCGATCGGATCTGGTTCGGTCTCAAAACGATCCGAAACGTACACCTTTTCTGGTAATTCCCGGCTTTGAAGTTGAAAAACATCCAGCGTCAACATATCCCCGGTAGCACCATACGGCAGAAAAGTCGTATCATAACTCAGTAGCAAAACTGCTGAATCAAGTGTTGCACCGGTGAAATCCAATCCCAGTTGTGAAAATTGTACCTGCGCGGTCAGATTATAACGCGTGATACCGAAAACCGGATCATCGAACTGCCCCAAAATGTGAGCTGAGGGTACATAATCAGACTCCAAACCGCTACGGGCATATGATCGGATCGAATCCCGCAGGTAAGTTGTCATTTCATAAACCACTTCCGTATCTGTTTCTATTTCGAGTTGATTATCGTCTACCAGATCAGACCCGATATCTTCAAACTGTGTACAGGAAAAAATGGTCAGTACGCCCAGCGCATACAGCGTCAGTGATTTCAGTATATCCATATAATTTTATGCGTTCCTTATTCAGGAACCGTTTCATCGGACATTTCTTTGTAAAATTCCATGTATCCGTTCATGAGTTCATCCATTTCTTCGATTTCCGGAATGAACGATGGCTGGTCAATGGTTTGTAAAAGTGCCATGAGCTTTTCATCCTGCTTTAATTCCGGATTGCCCAGAATACTGGCATCCGCATAGGTCAATGCACCATGGTGCAGGTTCAGCCCCTCTCCGTTCAAATAGGCTTTCAGATCATCCTCCCCAAGGTTGTTGATGGAAGCTTTTTCCATAAACCGATCTTCCAGGTTCTGGTCGAAAGGACTATCATAAATGGAATACAGTAACTTGGCATTCCGGAATATCGGATCGTTTTTGTACGCTTTCTTAAGGTACAGCGGGATCAGGCTGGTCATCCAGCCATGACAATGTATAATATCCGGGGGCCAGCCGAATTTACGCACCGTCTCCATCACCCCTTTGCAGAAGAACACCATTCTCTCAGCATTATCATCGAATACTTTATTCTCCTTGTCCTTAAATATTTGCTTGCGCCTGAAAAACTCATCGTTGTCCAGGAAATAAACCTGCAACCGGGCTCCCGGAAGTGAAGCCACTTTTATAATCAGTGGATAATCGTCCTCATCCACAATAATATTCATACCTGACAAACGCACGACCTCATGTAACCGATGCCTGCGCTCGTTGATCGTCCCGAATCTGGGCATCAGAATCCGAATATCCATGCCTTCTTTTGTGATCCGATTGGGTAACTCCCTCGCAATTTTGGACACTATACTGAGATTGGTATAGGGTTCCATTTCCTGAGTAACGATCAAGATTTTTTTCTTACTCATATCCCGTCTTTTATTTCCAATTGATTTGAACGCGTAAAATTACTAAAATTTTATGGGGAAAGGAAATATATGAGATTATATTGTATGACAAGAGGTTAAAGCCAGGATTTGGGATTTGGGTTTTGCAATTATAATGTAAAAATCAGTGTAAAAGTTCCAGAGCATGTGAGAATTGTTGTAGAGGCCGGGCGGAGTGGATGCTTTTCATCAGGGGACGTCTCAAGGTGGTACAATTCATCCAACTCGTGAAAAATCAAGTCTTCACACTTCCATCATTTTACACATAGTTTACTGATTACTTCTTCACTAACCACCAGATACCCACTGCATGATATAAGCACAAGCGAGCGCCATGTATGTACCCAGCGCATATCCCAGAACTGCCAGGATCACCCCCACTGCTGACAGTGATGGACTAAATGCACTGGCGACCACCGGTGCTGATGCTGCTCCACCTACGTTGGCCTGCGATCCTACCGCTGCAAAAAAGAAGGGTGCCCGGATCAATTTTGCCATCCCTATGAGCAGAATGGCATGGACCAACATCCATATAGCCCCCAAAAGGAACAACCCGGAATTCTCAATGATATCCCTGAAGTTCATTTTCATACCGATGGTAGCTACCATGACATATATAAATACCGTGCCCCATTTGGAAGCACCGTACCCCTCGTAAGATCTCAACCGGGTAAACGACAAAATCAGACCGACCGTCGTTGATAAAACTATTATCCAGAAAAATGACGATAATAAGGTTTGCATATTCAAGGCATTCAAGGTGGTTTCATAACCTTGTAGCCAGGGAACGATCACTCCGGCAAGGGCATGCGATAAGGCTACGCCCCCGAAACAAATACCAAGTAAGATGAACAAATGTCTGGTGGCCGGAACTGTTTCAACAGATGTCCTGTAATCGTCCAGCTTTTTCCTGAGATCCGCAATAGCAGTGGTATCAGCTTTCAGCCAACGGTCTATCCGTTCGGTGATTCCCGCTCCATAGAGTAATAAAGCCATCCAAATATTTGCTATAATAATATCCACTACAACCATAGAACTAAACACCACATCACTGACATTAAATATCTCCTTCATAGCGGTTTGATTGGCACTTCCACCGATCCAACTGCCGGCAATGGTAGACATACCTCTCCAAAGCTCATTGGGTTCCAGGTCTATGAGGCCGGGAGCTACATAATTCAAAAATAAAATAGCGATTGGTCCACCAATAACAATCCCGATCGTTCCGGTAATGAACATAATTAATGCCTTTGGACCCAACTTCATCAATCCTGGAAAATCAATATTGAGACAAAGTAAAACCAGCGAAGCTGGAAGTAAAAACCGGGAGGCTACATAGTAAAGACTGTCGTCCGGATCCTGAATAAACCCCATTGGCCAGACCAGGATCCCCGGTATAAAATAACAGAGTAACAAAGGCGGAAATATCGTGTAAAATCGCTTCCATCCCTTGTGTTCCAGATTTGAAGTATAAAATACCAGCGCCAGTACGACCATCAATATTCCAAATACTACCGCATCATTGGTAAAAAGTGCTTCCATAGTTCAGTTTTTGAAATTTATAAACATTCCCTTCTCACTTTGCACACCATGGATCGTCCAAGATTATTGACCGTATGGATAGCTTGTTAATTTTCGGCACTCTAATATCTTTGAAATGATTAATAATTGTGCAATTTTCGCAATCAAATTCATATCTTTATGGGTTCATATGAGTCAATTTATCGTTTCCGCACGCAAATACCGGCCCCAACGCTTCGATGAAGTGGTGGGACAGGAGCATATTACTACCACTTTAAAGAATGCGATCCGGCACAACAAAGTCGCGCACGCCTTTTTGTTCTGTGGTCCCCGTGGGGTGGGAAAAACCACAACCGCCCGGATACTCGCCAAAACGATCAACTGCGAAAACATCACGGATCAGATGGAAGCCTGTGGTGAATGTCCTTCCTGTATGGCCTTCCAAAAAAAGAATGCACCGAATATTATTGAACTTGATGCGGCCTCACACAACTCCGTCGATGATATCCGTAAACTCAATGAACAGGTCAGGATTCCACCTGCACAGGGCCATTACAAGCTTTTCATCATTGATGAAGTTCACATGTTATCCATTTCGGCTTTCAATGCCTTTCTCAAAACCCTGGAGGAACCTCCACCTTCTGCTATTTTTATTCTGGCTACGACAGAAAAGCACAAAATTCTGCCGACCATTCTGTCCCGCTGTCAAATCTATGATTTCAAGCGGAATAAAGTAAACGATATACTGCATCAACTGGAACGAATCAGCCAGGCAGAAAATCTCAAATACGATCAGGAGGCACTACATCTCATCGCCGAAAAAGCAGATGGAGCTTTGAGGGATGCCTTGTCCATTTTTGATAGAATGGTCAGCTTTTCCGATGGCCAAATTTCATACAATGCGGTAATCGATCAGCTCAATGTACTGGACTACGATTATTTTTTCCGGTTGACTGATCACCTGATTGGAGGTGATTTACCGGCCGCTTATCTGCTTTTCGACCAGATCCTGGAAAAAGGATTTAGTCCTGAAGTGTTTTTACTGGGTTTTCAGGAACACCTGCGTCAATTGCTCATGATCAAGTTGAGTGAAACGGCTCACCTGGTCTTTGGAAGTACCGATCTGCAAAACAGATATACCCGGCAATCCAGTGTGGCCTCCCGGGATTTTATCCTGACCGTCCTGGATCTGGCCAATGAATGCGATATTCATTACCGGTTTGCACAAAATAAAAGACTTCATGTGGAAATCGCCCTGATGAAGATGGCCTTTTTCCCTTATGCCACTAAGGTAAGCAGTTCACCTGAATTTCCCGCCAATCCGGCTGTAACAGGTCATGATGCAGGAAAAAAAAACGATAGCATTGACGGGACCAACCAAAGATCTACTCCATCATCCAATCAGTCCCGGGAGATACAGACTCAAAAAAACACCCAAAACAAGCATTCCGAACCAGACCCAAAAGAAAACGTAAAGATATCCGAACCGCCATCGAATCCCGCCTATCCTGACCAACCCGCGCCAAAAACCAAAACGGAGAATAATCGGGATGATGAGATCACCACCCCTACCCCATCCACCGGGCAGGAACAATCCAACGCATCGGTCCCACAGCCTGCTGCACGCCCGATGACCTCAGGTCGAAGCCGGCTACCGACCCTCAATGATATGGATGAAATATTGGATGAAGTCACCAGAAATGATGCTACCAAAACAAAAGAACTCAAGGACAATGAAATCCTTGATGTGATCCGAAGCACATGGGAGCGGTTCACCGAAAACCAATCCTCCCCGTCTGTAGCTTCATATCTGCAGGACTCCAAGCTGTCATGGAGCGATGGGAAAATCTATATTACAGTCACGTCCAAACTGGCCAAATCTTCCATTTTGGATCAGCGGATTTTATTTGAACAACTGCGGGAAGCCACGGCCCCACATACCCCCGAAATTATTTTCGAGATCGATGCAGACCCCGCGCTAGTTCCAAAGACACCCAAAATCCTGACCACGAGGGAAAAATTTGAAGCGCTCAAAAAATCCAACCCCAATCTGGACAATCTGATCCGGGAGCTGAATTTACGGGTAGAGGACGTGTAGCAGCCGGCAATCAGATGGTGTAA
>CBFGVZ010000168.1:0-7871 GCA_965652315.1 uncultured Saprospiraceae bacterium
GATTCAATGCCACAGTAATCTGAAGAATTATTGTCAATATCTGAAGGTTTAAGGGTAGCCCCACCACTTTCATCGAGATAAATGGTGAAGTCTCTACACATGGCAACCGGTGATATAGTATCCAGCACGGTAACACTCGCAGTACAGGTATCTCGGAAGCCTTCATTATCGGTTATATAAAGTTCTACAGATTGACTGGTACCGACATGAGTACAATCAAAATCCGTTTTGCTTAGCTTATAACCTACAATGCTACCATCCGGATCCGAACTTTCAAAATCGATATCTGTAACATTTAAGGTGGCCTGACCCGAGTTGTCCAGATAAATGGTAGCATCCATACAACCGGCCACAGGTGCATCTTTCATGAAAACTTTATATGAAATCTCCCCATCCTCCGGACTGGATGTTTTCCCTCCCGCTGATTTGCTGCTTGCTGAGGCATAGACTTCATCTACATAACTTCCACCACCCCCACCAGCTAGAAATGCAGGCTCATTATTGGAAGTGGTTGCAGGTAAACCGCCACCACCACCCGAATAACCACCACCACCGCCACCACCATCATATCCGGCACCGCCCCCTCCATATCCGGCACCACCATCAGCATGAGCATTGTAACCTCGACAGCCTCCTTTGGTACCACCAGATCCAAAATCATTACCCCCGGCACCACCACCGCCAGTAGGATTTATTACATCTCCCAGATTGGAACATTCAACGTTTCCCCCATCGGAATCAGCCCCGCCTCCTCCGGCACCTTCACTACTCTCTCCACCTTTACCATCGATACCCCCGGCAGCGGCCATTCCGTAATTATTTCCGCCATTTTCGGATATACGTCCCCCCTGGCCGTCACGATACCCACTTGCACCACCGCCGCCTCCCGCTACCGCAAGTAACTGCCAGCCACTGCCACCCGGTGCTTTAAAAAGAACCGCAGAACCACCACCTCCCCCTCCATATTTGAATGAAGGATCCGGGCGGCTGTTGGTAGATCCTTTCTTACCTTCAACAAATCGCAAGACCGACCCGGGCGGGATTTCTCCCTCACCGGTTCCTACCAGTATTTCCATCTCAACTTCAGCCCCTTCTCCGCCCTGGGTAAGGTAAACAGATGAACCGATTTCCCCCTCTCCGTCGCCTCCGTCTCCACCCACAAGTGTAAAATAAATAGATAGAATCATTGGATTTTCCGGTATCGTCAGATCTACTGAAGGGTCTGTAGAAGTCGTTGTCACGGAATGACTCCCGGGACTGATATTGATACTTTGACCAAATAATGAAAATCCTGCGATCAGGTTAATGGCCAGAAAAAATATTAGTCTATCGATTCGCCTGAAAAATTGTGTATAATTTTGGAGATGCATATACTGGAATTTAATTAGTTTGCTTTGTAAAATATTTACAATCATTGCTTTCAGAGGTGCATTTTTTGGGCAGATCACAGTTGGTGAGCATGGTATTGCCGGTTATATTTAACCCGGATAAAGCTATCGAATTGATATTCTCTAAACCCTGCGTTGGATTCAGTAAAACATTGGAATTAATCATAATATGAACACCGGCTGTTGTCGGATTTGACAAACCTACTATGCTTTCCAGTTTGTTGTTTTCATGTAAATGATGGACATCTCCAACAGCGGATAATTTTTGTAATCCGGATACGGAAGTTAAGCTCGGATTGTATTGAATAAAAGATTTCGCCTTAGCCTGGGTTCCCAATTCGACATCCACGCCTGGGCACAGGGCCAAGATCAGCACGGAATAAATCAATCCTATCAGGGTAACCAGGAAACGACGGATTTTCAAAAGTTATGGATTAGCGTGTGAATAAACAATTTGGAAATACATATTGAAACCCCGGATCCCACCAAGATCTTCGATCCTATGATCGAAATACTTCCAGATCAGAACCAGTAAAATGATCAGCAGGATTATCATACCGATCATGGGTAGCGCAGGTTTCAAATCCGGTAATTTCATTTGGCCAAATGTATATGTGGAGTTTAAAAGGTTGCAATTTTTCAGGGTTACAAAAAATTACAATTTGAAATGGACCTTCCGAAGGGGCTTTACAGCAGGTTACAAAAAGTTACAAACAACACCTGCTGATGGAAAATTACGCTCCACGATAAGGCCTGGTCACATATCAGGAGCACAAATGATAAAGATTGAAAATCAGAAATATATCAATGCAGGTTTTTGACCAGTTGCTCGAGTTCGGTCTGACTATCGAGGCCGAGTTTTTTACGGATTCGGTGTTGCGTGACATTCACGCTTTTGGGGGATACCCCTTGAGCAGAAGCCATCTCCAGGTTGCTCAGTTCCAGCTTTTCCAGACAAAGACAACGGAGTTCCCCGGTAGTAAGATCCGGATACCTGGAAATGAGAAGATGGATAAAACCCGGATATGCTTTCTGAAAGTGCTTTTTGAAATGCATCCAATCTTCCTTCGTTAAAATAGTGGCATTCTGAAGGGTTTTTAATACTTCGGGGTCGAGGTTTTGTCCATTTTCCTGCCTGAGTTGGTGAATGAGCTGATTGTTCTCTCTTATTTTCCGGGTCAGGCTCCCAAGCCGATCCTGGGCATGCTCCAGAGATTCCTGCGCGTTGGCCAGAGCGAGTTCGCGGATCTCCCTTCTGCGTCTCACATCCTTCATCCGGTACCATATATAGGTTATTCCGAGTACAAAAAGGACCAGGACAATAACGATAATCAGATTGCGCTGTTGAATAATCTTCTGTCGTTCCAATTCCTTCAATTGGAGTTCTTTGGCACTGACTTCCTGTTGGGCTCGCAGAACTTTAAGTGCATTAAATTTTTCATCGTACGCTTTCATAGCCAGCAGTGTGGAATCCACATAATCTGCGGCCCTGTTTTTATGCCCTTTCGCTGCGTGCCATTTACTGATGACGGGAAATAACAAACGAAGCCGATCCGTTTCACCGGACAGATAGATGTACTCCCGGGCGCGGTGGATGTAATCTTCAGCCTGATCCAGTTGATTCCGAACTACGGAAATGTCCGCCAGAGGTATGAGCGATCCGGCTGCCAGTCCGGGAAATTTGAGTGATTCCGCCACCAATATGTCTTTATGTAGCAATGGCAATGCTTCATCGAATTGTTTTCGGAGGTAGTAATTGTAACCGAGATTCCCCGATGCGATGCCTTCCCACACGGGAATGACCGTGTGGATGGTATCCGCCAACAGTTGGTTGAAGTAGAAGTCCGATGTATCAGAGGGATTGAGTTTCTGGTAGCAAAGCCCCAGATCATTGATGCAATGGGTCACAAAAGTTGCATTGAAATCGGTTTTGGGGATTGCGGCCCCTTTTTTGAAATAATGAATAGCCTTCCGGTAGTCCCTGAACCGATAATGGGCCTCGCCGATCATCAGATAACACTGCACCATATCCGGGAATTCGGATGGGCTCATTTTTTCCAGCACCTGCTCCAGTTCGTGATAGGTCTCGAAAGTTTTATCATAATTCTGAAGATCATACCAGTAACTGATCGCTACATTCTTCAGGGCTCTTCCCTGGATCTGCCAGACACCCACCCTGCCCGCGCGATCTGCCAATGCCTGCATTCGTCCGATCCTTTGAGCCAACGGCTCTGACCCATTGATCAAATCATAATACGCAAAAAGCAATTCGGTCTCCCAACGATTCAAGGCCTCACCGGTCTGATTTGCAAGTCTTGATATCTCCCGGAGGATACTATACGCCCTGACAGAATCATCAATGACTTCGATGCCTTTGAACACCATATCCGATTCTACTGCCCTGTCAGCATAAGGTTGGTCCATGATTCGTCGAAAACGGTTGACCAGGCTATTTTGCTCCTGGTATGCGATCACATTTGAAGGAAGTTCCAGTGACCCTCTGCCGTTCTCAATGATCTTGATGTCAATCACCGATGTCAGGTGATAGGAAAGGTTGGTCCTGAATGAAGCGGGATCGATATTTTGCAAACCCTCCAGTGAGTTCAGGCTGGGATTTCGGGTCAATTCGAGAGATCCATTTATTGAAGTGAGATGTTCCAACCCACGCAGTGAGTACAGGACTTCATTGTGAATGATCCATAAAAATCCATTGACGGAAGTCAGATTGGACAAGCCATCGAGCGTAGTCAGCCCATCATTGTTGAAGAGATTGAGATATCCGTCAATTGATGTGATATGATCCAACCCATTGAGGGTTGTCAATAGCGGGTTGTTGAGAATGTTGAGATATCCGTCAATAGAAGTAATCCGTTCGAGAGGGGAAAGATCCCGGATGTCACTCAAACCAATGCGTTTTCCAATCATGACATTACCGGAAATTTCAGTACAATCCGGATGTCGGGCTGCCCATTCTTCGATTTGATGCTGGGAAGTGAATATCAGATCACCCGGTGGACAATAAGCATTGATAGGACCTGAAATGAGGAGATTCAGCACTATAAGCAGGTATACTTTCCAAACCTTCATACGGCCTTCATTTCATGGCTTAGATTCCCAAATTTAGTATAATAAAAAAAATAACCCTTACTTATATAGGATTTTTATAAGGAAATCCAACTAACTTTTGAGATTTTCAATTTCCGATGGCGAATCTTTTGAGGCATGTATCTTCCCGGGGCTGTTTGTTTGCATTTGCTTATCTCGTATCATTTTATCTTTGATCAGATAATAAGTCATGATTAGACTGGTCAGTATGATCACGTATAAAAGGATTCCGGGCTGGACCTCCTGATTCATCAGATGAACCGGAATCTGAAAAAACAAAAGTATGGTGACCAACCCGCGAGGCGCGATATACACCTCGGGGAAAAAATTGGTCCGGGCAAAATAATAAAGTGTGATGGACCTGATAATAAAAATACAGGCCACGACCGCCGTACACACGAGGAACATCTCCAGATTGAACAAATTACTCAGATCGATCGTCATGCCGAAGACTACGAAAAAGAAAGTACGCACCAGAAATGCCGATTCCATAGTGATGGAATGAAATTCCTTTTCGATTTTGGCTATGTTATCCGTTCCAACCCCATACTTTTTCAGGAGCCCCTTATACATTTTATGATTGGCCAGTGTAATTCCAAATACCATGATGATTATAAGCGGGGAAAGATGAAACAACTTGCCCAGGCTATATAATAATATCAGATTGGAGATCAGCAGGAACAATTTTGTCTGACTGTTCAGATCCTTGAACAATAATATCAAAACCGCCGTGGCTAATAAAGCGAGCAGAATTGTCAGTATTAGGCTTATTACAAACTGGGAGGTGGCTGCCAAACCTCCATTCTCCAGGTAAGAGATAATAAAATAGAAAAACAGGATTCCAATGATATCCGAAAAAGCGGATTCGTATATCATAAACTCTTTTTTGTTTCTGACCAAACCGCTGACACTTGGGATGACGATCGAACTGGACATCACGGCCAGTGGAGTCGCATACAGGATGGAAACCCCAGTGCTTATGTCAAATTCAAAATGGAGGACCATCGAAATAGCTGCAATGGTTCCAATCAAAGAAAGGAGAGCCGCAATGAAGGAATTACCGATCATCGAATATTTTTCCCTGGAAAGTTGCAAATCAAGTGAGGCTTCCAGTACAATCATGATCAATCCCAGGATTCCCAGGATTTCAAGAAATGTCATCAGATCAGGGATTTCAAAATCGGTCCATTCAATACCAGCCCGGATCAGCATACCTGTCAGAATCAGCATAATCACCGATGGCACATTGGTTCTATCAGCAAGCCGATTGTAAAAATAACTTAGTATCAGTATGAGACAGGCTTCACTGAGAAAAATATAAGGGTCCGAAAGGTCGATTGAAATCAGGTTAGCAAAAACAGATGCCATAATATTTCTGGCTGATATTTAATATGTTCGTTGGCTAAGATATTAAAATCGCCGAAAATTTTGGGTCTGTCGATAAAATATACAAAAATTCACTAATCCCTGTAGGTAATCCTTCCCCCTACTGAACAGCAATTGGATGAAAAAGGAACGCAGAATGAATAAGTTTCAAAAAAAAATTGTGCTTTGGTGCGCTGTAAGTACATATTTTGGATTTTACTTTCTATCTTCCCTGACTCAAGCCGGTATCCATTCTTTCCGGTAATAATCGTAACATAACCATTTTAAAATGAAAAAAGACAGAAGACAATTTATTAAAAATTCAGCGATGGGGGTGGCCGGAATTTCCGCGATGGGTATGAGTGCCAAAAGTTATGCCCGTGTTTTGGGGGCTAACGAAAGGATACACGTCGGCATAGTAGGATTTTCCAACCGCGTCCGGGGTGCACTGATTCCGGCTTTTCTCAAAGTTGCCGATTCGCAGAATTTTGAAATTGTGGGGGTGTCTGACATTTGGAGCAGACGCCGGAAGGAAGGCATGGACTTTTTGAAGGAAAAAACAGGCCAATCGGTCAAAACCTGGAGGAACAACGAGGAAATGTACGACGAGAATGAAATCGATGCTGTCATTATCTCCACCGCTGACTTCCAGCATGCCCTCCACACAGTTGAAGCTGCGGAAGCCGGAAAGGATGTCTATGTCGAAAAGCCATTCGCTGAGACTATGGACGATGCGCGTAAAGCCCGGAAAGCCGTGGAAAAAGCAGGGATTATCGTACAGGTCGGATCACAGCGTCGAAGTGGAAAGAACTATCATGCGGCCAAAGATTTTATCGATAGTGGCCGCTTTGGCGACATAGTAAACGTGGAAATGACCTGGAACGTCAATCAACCCGGAAGATGGCGGTTGCCCCAGTTGACTCGTGAAATTAAAGAATCCGATACGGATTGGAAACGATTCCTGATGAACCGACCTTATGAAGCCTGGGATCCTCGGAAATATCTGGAATACCGACTTTTCTGGCCATACTCCAGTGGGATTCCTGGTCAGTGGATGGCCCACCAGATTGATACGGTACATTGGTTTACCGGACTGGCTCACCCCCGGAGTGTAGCGGCTAATGGTGGTATTTATTTGTGGAAAGATGGACGGAAGAATTTTGATACAATGACAGCTGTTTTCGATTACGGTCCGGCGGATATGTCGAGTGGATTTCAGGTGATCTATTCTTCCCGTTTCACAAATTCTGCCGGGGGCGTTAAAGAAATTTACTACTCCAATGGAGGAGAACTGAATCTCGACACCAACAAGGTCACTGCCAACGGAGGCCTGACTGAACGCTATGCAAAAGCAATGGGAATGGAAGCCAACCTACTCGAGGATTTTGATTTATCTACCGCCAATACTAAAGTAGTGACTTCTGCCAACACGGGCGCTGATAATATGACTACCCTCCATATGCTCAACTGGATGGAATGCGTCCGTAGCCGGAAACAGGCTAACGCACCGGTCGAAGCCGGGTACAATCACTCGATCGCCAATATCATGACGACAGCAGCACTGCGAACCGGCCAGTTTGTCACTTTTGATGAAAAAAATCAGGAAGTACTCGCCGGTGGGAAGGTGTTTAAGTATTGAGTAGGTAGTAGGGAGCGTGTGGTCACGGTTGGCTGAATCGGCCGTCGGGCTGTTGGATATTAACCATTGCGCTCTGTAGATTTCAAGTATGTCCAAACTCGATTTTGCAGAATACAGTGCGATCTGCGAGAAATACTGAAAGCCATTGGCTATTGCCCGATGTCTATTGGTTTTTACACGGCGATGAGAATACTCAGACTGCCCGCCCTGATCTTGATCTTCGGATTACCTCGATACACGATGTCCTGGTGGTATAACCTTTTACTCTGCACACCTGCAGGCGGTTACACGCAACCGAAATATCCGGATCGCCTGGGTAGGGCATTATCCGTTTTATCCTATTCGTACGAAGGCCATTTTTGCTGGTGCTGATG
>CBFGVZ010000169.1:0-7844 GCA_965652315.1 uncultured Saprospiraceae bacterium
GGGTGTGGGTACGAGAGTGGGAGTGAGTGTGGGTGTGAGAGTGAGTGGGTGTGGGTGTGGGTACGGGTGTGGGAGTGAGTGTGGGTGTGAGTGTGTGTGGGTGTGAGTGTGGGAGTGGAGTTCTGCTGGCAGGATATCCGAGTCCTGATAGAAAAGCTTCGTTTACCAATTATTCAGGAAGAAAAATGCGGTGATTGTTCTTGACAAGACCAGTGATGGTCTTGTCCCCGGAGGTCAGAACGCGGTACACATCGACATCGCTTTCACGAAGCAGTAACTCATCCCCAAAATAAGTGCCTTTACCCCGCCAGGGTCCGCGGAGAAAGACTTCCACAGCGTGCCCTGGACTATGAGGACTAAAATCCATTTCAATCAGGGACCAGTTTCCATCGATGACCATCGACCAGCCGGGGCGCACCTCGGCCAGACGGAGCCGATCGCCATTGTCCAGGATTTCATTGACCTGAACGTAGATGTTCACCAGGTCCTGACCGTAATTGGGGCCAAAATGGGAAAACCATACACTCAGCGTGTAAGTTTCTTCAGGCTGAAGGGATGCGGGCGGCAAGATCCACATTGGTTTTCGGTCGTTCAGATGCCCCTGATAAGCACCAGGGCCGGCTATCGCGGAGTCCGTATGATATTGATCGAATCCCTCCATCCAGTAAACGCCAGCCGAATCACTCACAAAATAATCCCCCTGCCTGTACAGCAACCCCTTTGATCTCTGCGCTTCGAATGACCGGATCTCTGCCTCTGCGGTATTCTCAAATAATGCATCCACCGGCAAACGGTACAATTCCAGAGAATCCGTCGAGTATATTTTCCGGGATTTGTCCAGTACGGCGGATTCGTAGCGATTCAGGCTCTCCCGGCTATACACCACCAGTATATCCCGATTTGAAGTTAACCAGGATTTGATGGGCTTGGTATAGAAGCCGGGGGCGAAGGTCTGCAATGCCAATTTGGCCTCCGGTATACTGCTATGTGTTGCAAAATGTCCCCAAATGGGTAATCCGGTGTGAAAAGCCAATGCCATGGAATACCGCGCGATCTTATCCGTCGGTTCTGTCGCAAAATTCTCCGAACCTTTGTGATAGAATGGCAGCGGTAAAATAGCCTGAAAACTGGCGGAATCGACCACCGCCAAAGCATCCCCAAACTGAGTGGACCCAACAACGGGTGAAAATACATTGGGATATTTTCCATACCGCTTAGCCAGATCGGTGTGATATGGCCAGCCTTCCGCTACAAATAGCCACAGCAATCCAAACAGAATGCCCTGCATTACCCCCCTGCTTAGAAAGCCGGGATGGTATTTTTCATATAAATAATGCAGACCGTACACCCCAGTCACCGTCATCACATAGTAAAATATCCAGGCAAACCGGCCCACAGCCCGAAATTTCTTAATCACAGGGAACCAATCCAGCACAAACTGAAGACCGAGGCTAAACGGCAAGGCCATCGAAAATGCCAGTAGGATCACAGCCGCCCACAAAGCCCGGCGCAGGATGGATTGGCCAGTTACATCCACCCACAACCTTGTCGCTATACTATCCTTCAGGCGCTTGTTTTGTAACCAACCGAAGAGAAGTGCCCCCGTAACAAGGGTAGCGGAAAAGCCAATGTATGCCCAGCCGCCCCAATTTTGATTTTCCAGTGAAAAAATACGACCCAGCCATCCACGAACCCATCCGTGATGAGGCAGGAATACGGTGAGCGGGTTGGCATGATTGGAGAAGAAACCCCAGGGATTGGTCGTGCGGCCCAAATGATGGTCCGTGACGGTGATAAAAGCCCAAAACAAAGCCATCGGCAAAACCACCGCCAGGGTGAAGTAGCCCCATTTGGTCCTTCCCGGCCACTTTGATTTTTCATATATCATAAAGGCTGCGATCATTTGCAATGCGGTAAATGCCGTGGCGATCATACCCGCATAGGCGTGCACAAAAAACCAGATCACCGCATTCAAAGCCAGAAGAAGACAACCGAATATTGGCCGGTGGTTCCGGAAAAACCGAATGTTCAGGTACCAGGTCAAGGGGATAAAAACGGTGAATGACAGCGCCAGATGTCCCGTCATCCGGAATACCTGCGGCGACATCATCATAATTCCAAAGGCGCCGATGGCAGCCCACCATCGTCCGACTTTCAGTTCGCGCAGGATGAGGTAAATAAAAACCGGGGAAGCAATCAGGGCGGATAGGATCAGGATGTGCAGGATGCCAATACTGTAATGGTGAACACCCGGGAGGGGAACGCTCAATATTTTTAGTATCCACGTCATCAGCGGGATGCAGTCCAGATACATGATATTCTCGCCAAATGGATAATTGATGACCGGACTTTGGATCCAGGGATCTGAAGCCGTCTGTGCTGCATAGGTATAATAATTTTTGATGGCATCCCCCCGGTCTTCGAACAAAAAGTCGTTGGGGTAGCGCCATACCATTCGATACCGGTATCCCACAAAAGCCAGGGTAGCCAGTAACAGGGATACCAAAGGACCGTAATGTTGCTGCTTCATGATCTTTTCCAAAGCCGGAATTCACTGCTGATCATCAGCATCAACTGAAGGAGTAACATACTGCTGGTAATAAGCACGAAATGGAGAATATAACCGGGGTCTCCCGTCAACCACAAGACCAGGGCTGCTATCTCTATTGACACAGCTATGACAATCAACGATCTTCTGTACTTCATGATGATGGGTTTGGGTGTTATATAGGTCTTAATATATGTATGTTGTTCACCACTAAGGTAATAAAAATTCAGAACAGGAATATGGTCCGGAAATTCCCAATTCCCATTAGTAATCCGATTCCACTTATAAGTGGCTCCGCTGTCGGAACACACGATAGAAGTTCCTAATTTCCGGCCAGGAAAATTCAGTTGCCGAAATGCAAATCTGGGTATGGGAACTGAAGTATCGAATCCTGGGTATGTACGAAAACCGGCGCTCCCCCAATGCCAATTTCCATCGTCAGGTCAGTCTGCGAATCACCTTGCAGGGATTCCCAAACGCCAGTACATTATCCGGAATATCACGAGTCACGATACTGCCAGCTCCTATGGTGGTATTGTGTCCGATCGACACCCCTGGACATATCACGGTATTTCCGCCGATCCAGACGTTGTCACCGATGGTCACGGGATGCGCAGTGGTCCGGTACCGGGTAGAGGTTCCCTGTCCGATAATTCGTTCAGAAGCAGAGAGCGGATGAGTTGCGGTATAAATCTGCACGTAAGGTGCGATCAATCCATTCTCGCCTATCGTGATCCGGTTATTGTCCAGAAAAATGCAATTGGTGTTGATGAAAGTGCGAGCACCGATGGAGAGATGATCACCGTAGTCGCAGTAAAAAGGTGTCTCTATCCATACGTCTTCGCCTTTATGACCCACGAGCCTGTCCAAAACAGCCTCACGCTCTGATAGATTACTGGAATCCAGATTGTTGTACACTTTGAGCCATTTCCGTGCCCGGTGATACATTTCCAATAGTTCCGGGTCTCTTGAATCGTAGGGGTCTCCCCCTAACATTTTCTCTTTTTCAGTCATGGGTTTATATAAAATTGGATTGTAGGTTGCAATTCAAAATGGGGTCTGATAATGCCGTTTACCCACATCCCTTCCCACGGGCTTTCGATCCCAGATTGACAAAGGTATCGGAGAACTTACGATCGTAGAGCGTCCGTCAGGATGGGTTAGCCTGGAGTGTGAGGAAGAATGCCGGGCCCCATTCATTTCACAGATACCACTTCACACCAACAAAATCCTCACCACAGGTTCCCCATTGTCCTCATCCATATTTCCACCTCAATACAACTCATGGGTCCCGTTCCGCCAACTGATCCGGTCCCTCCACTAAATTGGAACGATGATCCACTATCAGTCGACCGATGGCTTCGATAATATCTGGATGATCTTCCGCTATGTTATATTTTTCTGAGGGATCATGATTGAGATTGTAAAGCAGGGGCAAGTCATGCTCTACCCGTTCTCCGAACATCCCATACGCGCCTTGCGTGACAAAATGCGCTTTGTAACCCCCCAGTCGTACCGCAAACAATTCTGTACCCCGGTAATAAAAAACATGATCACGCGGACTGTACTCCTCCCGAAATAACACCTTACTCAGATCCACCCCATCCATTATCCGGTCATCCGGTATTTCGATACCAGCCATGGCACTAAATGTAGTAAAAAGGTCCATCGTCGTGCCCAGTTCTGAGATCACTGCCGGGGTCACATGGCCCGGTCCCCAGAAGATGGCCGGGACCCGCATACCGCCTTCCCAGGTCATCCCTTTTCCCGCATGTAGTAAACCCGCACTCCCTCCATGGGTCCGGTAAGACAACCAGGGGCCATTGTCCGAAGTAAATACAACTATAGTTTCCTTTTCAAGTCCTTCCTCTCTAATCGCCGCCAGAATCTCTCCTACCCCGTAGTCGATCTCTTCGATCACATCACCGTACAAACCCCGAGCACTCCGATTGCGGAATGCATCGGATACAAACAGCGGGATATGAGGTAAATTGTGCGCCAGATATATGAAAAATGGGCCGTCTTTCAACTCGCGAATTTTTTTTACGGTCTCCTGTGTGTATCTGCGGATCAGCGTGTGCTGGTCCACAGGCCTTTCTACCACCGTAGTGTCGCGCAACAACGGTACATTGTAATATTCATACGGTATGGAATCGGCGAATTCCCAGTAATTTCCTCCTGCCACACGATCCATATCATTGGAGTAGGGGATCCCGAAGTAACTGTCAAATCCATTATTCGTGGGAAGATACTGAGTGTGATGCCCCAGATGCCATTTGCCAATACAGGCCGTGGAGTATCCGGCTTTCTTCAATTGTTCAGCCAGGGTGATTTCACTTTGAGGTAACCCATTACGTGAATTGGGGAAAAGGACCCGGTTCCGGTTACTGCACATGCCACTCCGGATGGGCAATCGCCCTGTCATCAAGGCAGCGCGGCTGGGTGTACAAACGCTCGCCCCCACATAGAACTGAGTCCATTTCTGACCTTCATTTGCCATTTGATCCAGGTAAGGCGTGCGAATAGTGGGATGGCCATATGTCCCTACATCACCATAGCCCATGTCGTCTGTAAAAATGATGATAAAATTGGGACTACGGGAAGATGGATCATTTTGAGCTACAACAGGCAGGACAAAAATCCAGCAAACGACTCCCACAAAAATGGCTTTCAGGATAAACAATATTTTCATTTCAAATTCATTCAATTCAACAATTCAATACCCAATAATAATGGGCTGAAATTAACCAATGTATGTATCAATGCCGCATAAAGCACACTGCGGGTTTTCCAATATACATAACCATAAGCCCATCCCGCCAACATCGCCATTCCAACAAATACCAGTGATCCGGCATGAAAATGCA
The DNA here is from genome assembly GCA_965652315.1 of uncultured Saprospiraceae bacterium. Lineage (GTDB taxonomy): Bacteria > Bacteroidota > Bacteroidia > Chitinophagales > Saprospiraceae > Membranihabitans. Next base: position 5,416 of record CBFGVZ010000169.1, read on the forward strand.
CTAATCCAAATAAAATGCTGACCACCGCCAAAGCCAGGTAATGGTGACGGTATCCGGTAAAAAAATTGGACATTAAATAGGCAGTCATCAGCAAAAGTACAGAAATTAAGACCGGGAACCACCACATATTTCCACCCATGATCACACCGGTTACCAACGCCAGGATCAACATCAACAGCGTGCTAATCAACCAAAATACCAGAGGATTGGCAGACTGCCGGATTTTTTTCGAGAGCATATTTTGCATAAATCCTCTGAAAAACAACTCCTCAAACAATGCCGTATGCAGAAAAATGGTCAAAAATCTCGCTATCAGACCGTCGAAGTCATACGACCGCAAATCATCGGATCCGTTAAATTGTATTACGCCCAACAGGGCACCCACCAGCCATACTATACCAATATATACCCCCCATACCCACACCGTGGTCCAAAGTTTCCGACCCGATACATCAATCCAGAAACCTACATCCCGGAGACGGCGAATGACCACAAATGAATATACCCCGACCAGCAAAATCACCATGCGGTACACCGAGTCAAAATGCACACCATCAATGGGCAAATCTGAACTGCCGGGCAAATCGATCAGCGTCACCGGCCATAAAAAAGCCAGTACCACGACAAGGTCAAACCAGGAAATTTCCTTGTAATAGGCGCTTCGCCTGTAAAAGGCCATTACAGGGAATAGCAACAGATATGGCAGCAAAAGATTCGCACCTTGAAGCACCGGTTGTTGATGTACAAACAGGTACAAATAATACAATACGACCAGTACTATCGGAAATCCAATCGTAGCCAGCATCGAATTGCGGGTACCATACCGAATCCCCTGGCTCACCGTCTGTATGGGAATGGTGAACATCAGGCCGTAAAATAATACGAAAATCGGCAGATCAACCAGATACAGTAACAGACTCGCGTGATCCCGATTGAGGTAGATCCACAAAAAGGTCAGACTCAGCACGAAAGCGATTGTGGAAATAGTTACTTTGTTCACTGCGTGATTTTGGTCCTCAATTCCCGGTCGATCTAAGGATCTGTTTGGTTTAGCCAAATCTAAATTAACAATTATTTTGAAGAATATCCAAAATCATTCACAGATTCATCAGTTTGGGCAAGGATCACACTGAACTGAAAGCAGAAACGGGCTTAGAATCAATAAATGTGGATCGTTAGTTATCCATCTTTTTCGTTACGATTTCATTGAATTCCAGATCTTCGGAGATGCCCATCAGGGGAGCTTCAAGGATCGCGCTGTCGGGAACTCTGTCGATCGGAGTATAAGAGGAAGTGTTGGAACCTTTGAAAGGGATGTTGGTGATGCGGTTGTACACGCTGATGATAGACCATCGGGGGTGATCGCTGAGATTGGCATCGGACCGGTGGAGCAGATTGCAATGAAAGAAGAGGGAATCCCCAGGTTCCAGTTCGACATAGACCAGTTCCATCTGTTTGCGTGCTTCCCGGACACGTTCCATATCCGCCCCGACTTGTTCACCGGAGAAGCCATGGTAAATGCGTCCGAGTTTGTGAGATCCGCGAAGTACCTGGAGGCATCCGTTTTCCTTATTGGCTGGACTCAGGGCCGTCATCACGCTGATCATATCCGGAAACAAAAAACCATCTTGGTACCAGTATCCGTAGTCCTGGTGCCATTCCCATGCTCCCCCTTTTTTGGGTTCTTTCTGCATGAGCTTGGTGTGAAAATGTGCCACCTCAGTACTGAGTAATGCTTCTGATCCACCTACCAGCCTGTCACAACGCGCCATCAGACTGTAAATGCTGTCGTCCAGGTTATACCACAGGGATAATTTGGTTCGCAGGCCTTCCGCATCGCCCCGGTCAATGACCTTTTTGCGGATGACATCATCCTGCTGAGCCAGTCCATAAATCCGGTCTATTTCAGCCGGACGGAAATATCCACGCAGGATGAGGTAGCCGTCTTTTTCAAATTGCTGTTTGTCAGCGTCCGATAAGCGATAAAAGTCCATAGTGCATTGATTTAAATAGGTTGCATTTGGCAGGAGTGTAGTATTCCAGGCATGGAATATAGTGAAAATTTTAATTACAGATCTCCTGACCTCACGTAAATTTCCTTTTAGTGATTTTGTCAATAGGGTTTTTTGAACCCCACTTCGGGGTTCAATCTTTAACTCGACCAACACCCCTGGCTGCGGTTCTCTTGCCAGGGGTTACTCATCTTGAACACCTTCGGCGTTCTCTCTAATTTGGCCTTTTCTAGAAAAAAATGATAAAAAAATTTCAAGATTCTTTCGTATTGTGATTTTTATTAATATATCTATATACGTCTAACACTAGATTAAGTTATAAATATGGGCTATAAAACAAAACTTCAAAAGATCAGTAGAACGGTTACTTGATTGAGACATTCGATGATTTGCTTATGTCCACATTCTCCCATTTGA
>CBFGVZ010000170.1:0-7768 GCA_965652315.1 uncultured Saprospiraceae bacterium
ACAAGAGTATTTTTCAACTCCGGCATTTTCATCAAAATTAGTAGAAATTAGTATCATTACAGTTCTTGCCATATCTTTATAGGTGCTAATATGTCGAAATGGGTGTAATCAAAAGGCAAGTATTCAAAAACACGATCGTAAGTTACGTCGGGATATTGCTGGGCATATTTTCCACTTTCTACATCTATCCACTCGAAGAAGGAATATACGGGCTCGCCCGGTTTCTGATCAGCATAGCAGCTTTGCTTATGCCACTCCTGTCATTTGGCATGACTAGTCAGGTCATCCGCTTTTTTCCGTACTTCCAGGACAAAAGAAAAGTCCACCACGGATTTTTGGGGCTTTTACTTTTTCTCGCCTTAGTTTTCTTCGTCCTCCTTGGAGGACTACTTTATGTGTTACGTGAGCCATTCTATGGTTTACTGGAATATATCAATATGGATGTTGATATATTCTCCGACAACCTCCTGGAAATTGGCGTTCTCGTGTTGCTTACCATTTTTATTAGTATAGTGACCTCATACATCAGCAATTTCAGAAGGATCGTAATTCCATCTATTTTCAATTCCATGTATTTGAAGATAGGCTTGCCCTGTCTGGTGTTACTTTATTTCTTAGGGTTGTTCGACAATGAACAATTCAAATGGGGGCTTATCCTCTTGCATTTTTTGATTCTGGCATCCCTGGTCATCTACACCTACAGATTGGGAGAATTGTACCTGAAACCGGATTTTGGATATTTGACAAAAAAACTCATTTCAAGCATGGCGGGTTATTCCATTCATGGTGTGTTTACCAGCCTGGGTGCTACTGTTGCATTTCGCATCGATGCCATCATGACTGCCTCACTGCTCGGATTTTCCAGTACCGGAATATTTAGCATCGCGGACAACATCGCAAGCATCATTGCAACGCCTCACAAGTCCCTGATTTCGATTTCAGCCTCTGTTGTGACGCAGGACGTTTACAACAATAATTTTGAAAAGGTCGAAAAATGTACCAGTCATCTTCCATTTCTATGATGATCATCGGACTTGGGGTGCTTATTTCCTTATATGTCGGTATTGATTCCGTTTTCGCACTCTCCAATCAATATGAAGTCCTGGTACAGGGTATCAATGTCGTTCTTCTCCTGGGGCTCGCGAAGGTAATAGATGGGACCGGAGGTATTAACAATCTGATATTGGGCTATTCAAAATTATTCCGGTGGAGTTTTATCCTGGTTCTGGTACTCGGTATCACCAATGTCATGCTAAACCTTTACCTTATCCCCATATTGGGTATTGAAGGAGCTGCCCTGTCCACCTTATTATCTATTACTCTATTCAATATTTTACAATGTATCATCATTTGGGTAGCCTTCCGGATTCAACCCTTCTCACTGAACCACATCTGGGTATTGGCCATCGCAATTATCGCATACTTTCTGGGGAAGGTCATACCGGATACAGGGTTTACCCTTCTTAATATTCTATTGAAATCAGGTGTCACACTCTCCGTTTTCGCCGGTTTGGTGCTGTACTTTAATTTTTCACCGGATATCAATTCCATGGTCCATGCGATAATTGATAGAGGTCGCAAGTTTGTCAGAAAATAGCATAGATATAGGAATATTTCTGAGTGGTAAATCCTGTGCTCATCTTACAAACGGTCGATCATCTCTTCCCAATCCCTTTCCAGTATCTTAATTTCACCGCGTACTTTTACCAGATCTGTATTCCATTCCCGTATCTTATCTGTTGTCAAACCGATTTCCTGAAAACGATTTTCCAATTCCTGCTTTCGGTCTTCCAAACGTTCGATTTGCTTTTCAACACTCCGGATTTTTTTCCTCAATTCGTATTCTGATTCTTGCCTAATGTGTGGTTCAGGCTCCTGTTTGAGTTCCGAAACGAGCAGGTCTGTGTTGGTAGTTGCCAAATATTCATTGTAGGTCCCATTAAAATCACTTACATTTCCCTGCCCATCCAATACAAAGAGATGATCCACGATTTTATCTGTCATATACCGATCATGGCTAGCAAGTAAAATACATCCTTCAAATTCCATCAAAAACGCTTCAAGGGTATTGAGGGTCAGGACATCCAGATCATTGGTAGGTTCATCCAGAATTAAAAAATTGGGATTGGTCATTAAAACCCGAAGCAACTGGAGTCTCCGTTTTTCGCCTCCACTCAGCAAAGAATATCGAACCCGGTGTCGGGCTCTGGGGAATAAAAATCGCTCCATGAGCTGTTCGGCTGAAATGGTTCCTCCTTTTTTGGTCGGCAGGAAATCAGCTACGGACCGGATCACATCGATCATGGGAACGTCTGTATCGGGCAATCGTTCTTCCTGACGGAAATAACCAAATTTGGTGTTTTCACCGATCACAATTTTACCGCCGTCGGGCTCTATCTCTCCTACCAACATTTTAATAAATGTCGATTTTCCACTTCCATTTTTCCCGACGAGACCAATTTTCTCCCCTTTCTTCCATTTGTACGAGAAGTCCTCGATCAATACCCGATCGCCGTATCCTTTGCGGACGTGGTGGCATTCCAGGATCTTGGATCCCATCCGGTGGGGCCGAATGTTAAAAACCAATTCCTGTCGGTATACCTCCCGTTGAGCCTTTTGCCTGATCTCATCAAAGGCATCCACCCGGGCTTTGTTCTTGGTGGTCCGTGCTTTGGGCATTCGGTTGATCCAGTTCAGTTCTTTCTTCATCAGCTTTCGAGCCTTGGTCGTAGAACTTTCTTGCAAGGAAGCCCGCTCTTCCCGTTTTTCGAGAAAATATCGATAATTACCCGGATATTGATAGAGTTTCCCCTGATCCAATTCGAGAATCTGGTTGCAGACATCTTCCAGAAAATATCGATCGTGCGTGACCATAAACAAGGTCCTATTCGCCTGGCTCAGGTAATCCTCCAGCCAGTCGATCATTTCCACATCCAGGTGGTTGGTCGGCTCGTCGAGGATCAAAAGATCGGGATCATCGATCAGCAACCGGGCGAGCAATACCCGTTTGGCTTGCCCTCCACTCAGGGTGTCCATCCGACGGTGCGCTTCGGGGACCAAAAGCTTGCTGAGTATCTCCTCGATCCGAGATTCGATGTCCCAACCCTGGCTGGAATCCATCGCCTGGACCGCTTCGGCGAGCAGTGCACCGTCGTCTTTTTCACGCGCCTCCCGGTACTTCTTCATCGCCTGGATTTCGGGAAGCGGATTGCTAAATATATAGTCCATAATAGTCCTCGATGCATCGATGTCCTCCTGCTGCGGCAAATAACCCATCCGGATGTCGGGGTTGATGTACAACCGAAAGTCGGGATGATCCGAGGTTTCTTTCCCGGTCAGCATGTGAATGATGGTCGATTTCCCGCTGCCGTTGGGGGCTATAAAACCAATTTTAGCGCCCCTGGACATATGGATGGTCAAATCCTCGAACAGCACTCGGTCCCCGTGGACCTTGGTCATATGTTCGGCGCTGAGTATATGCATATTTATATTTGTAGAGTATCAAGCACAAAGCTAAGAAAAATAACGCTGGGTATCTCTGGTTATCCCGCATAGGGATTGGCCTCCCCTGGTGGTTGGATGCCGTGCGATTACTGAGTACCGGAAGCGTGGAAGTGAATATATCCGAGACGTTTGGAGGTATAGGAAAATTGATTCATTCCACCACATAATTAGTTTAAAGGTAATCTGGAACAATAATATCCCAATTCGCTACATTTTCAATAATATAACCTGTAAAAGCTGGAATAGATGACCAAGCAAGAACTCACCAATGCCCTTCAGAGTATTGATCCCACCCCCCATTTGTCCATCCACGCCAAAGCGCTTTGGCACGCCCATCATGACCAATGGCAAGAAGCCCATGAGCTGGTTCAGTCCCTGGAGGATTCCATAGCGGCGCTGATTCATGGATACCTTCACCATGTGGAAGGCGATCATTGGAATGGAGATTATTGGTACCGGAAGTCTGGTTTTCAAGTACCGCAGGAACGAGATCAACAATGGAATTTCATCCTGGAACAGGTTGCCAGCGAAGCGTAAAGTTCACAGTTCCCCTCGCCTGACCGACCAGAACTGATCACATATCACCATCGCAGTCGCCAAATCAGGGTTGGGATTCAATCAAATCGTTGATCACCCAAAGCGCTTCATTGATATACACATCCTTCTGGATATTATCCATCTCCTCCTGATTGGCTGCGATCAGGCTGGAATCAATCTGGATGGCATCCAGATCCCCGGGAAAATTCGAAATTTTCAGCAATTCATTTACCTGATCCAGATTCTCAAATTTATCCGAACGGGCTTTGCGTTTCTCTTCCAGTTCTCTGAGTTTCTCCAGGTCAAGGGGTGTAATACTTTCATCTCGAATTTCTTTCAGATACCGGGCGTAACTTTCAATTCTTGAAAACACCGGATTGTTTTGGATCCGCTGCTGAGAATTACTTTTGATCATATCCATATTCGAAATGTTGAACACCTTTTGTTCATACTCCAGTGGATCGATTTGCGTCCACTCCAGTGGATTGTCGTATTCCTTTTCGCCCATTTCCATATACATATAAGTATCCGGAAGAATAATATCAGGAATCACGCCCCGCAATTGGACACTGCCGCCATTGATGCGGTAGTACTTCTGGATGGTCAACTTTACATCACCGAGGTTGTCATAGGGATTGTTCCCCCGAAAAGCCTGATCAAGTTGAAAGAATCGTTGCACAGTGCCTTTCCCAAAAGTGGAGGTACTACCCACGATCACCGCCCGGTTGTAGTCCTGCATCGCCGCAGCCAGAATCTCTGAGGCTGAGGCTGAAAAATGATTCACCAGAATAACCAGTGGCCCGTCGTACTGCACCTTTTTGTCTTTATCTTTCCAGATGTATGGATCATCTTCCCGAGCTTTCACCTGCACCACGGGACCCCCTTCAATAAACAAACCGCTGATATCCACTACGTCGCTCAAGGATCCACCAGGGTTGAAACGCAGATCCAAAATCACCCCTTCTACGTTCTCAGCGTTCATTTTTCTCAACTCCTCTGCCATGTCAGTTGAAGAACGTTTATCTCCGTCAAATTCAAAATAGAACCGGGGCAGCTTGATATAGCCCACGCGTTTGTCGATTTCCTCGTCTTCAATGATAAATGATTTGACAAAACTCTGCCCTATTTCCACCTCGTCTCTCACGATGGAAATCTCTTCCATGGTTTCATCGGGTTTTTTCACAAATAATCGTACCGTCGTCCCCGCTTCTCCCCGGATGAGTTGCACTACATCGTCGGTCCGCCATCCCCTCACATCCACCGGTTCTTCATCTCCCTGGGCTACTTTGGCGATCAGATCCTTGGCTTCCAGTTGCTTTCCCTTCCAGGCTGGCCCACCCGGCACTATGCTAACCACTTTGGTGTATTCGCCATCCTTTGTCAATCGCGCACCGATCCCCTCCAGTTTACCGGACATATCAATTTCAAAATCCTCCTTTTTTTTCGGACTGAAATAATTGGAATGCGGATCATTGGCCATAGTGATGGCATTCATGTACTGATCAAAAAGATCTTCTTCGCGCAGAAAATCTCGCATGCGATTGAAATAGCGATCATACATTTCCCTGGTTCCTTTTCGGGCTTCAACTTCGATTTCCTCAAAGCTCAATTCCGGTTCATCTTCCAAACGGGCGTTTTGTTTATCGAGGATCCGACCGAGGGTTTCATATTTCAGGATTTTTCGCCAGTAATCCTGTAATGCCGCTGTGTCCTTCTGAAAATCCAGTTTTTCGGGGTCGCGTTGGAGCTCTTCATTGAGCGTATAATCAAATGGAGTTTCCAGGATTTTTTTATAGATATTTTCTGCCCGTTCAAAAGCCTCCAGATACAGGTGGTAGGATTCTTTGAAAAATGAAAGATCGAAGGTCTTGATCTGATCATCAAGCTTGCCCATACTGGATTTCAACTGATCGACTTCCTGGCTGGTAAAAAATTGCTTCCGACCGTCCAGGGATTCCAGATATATATCAAAAACCTCCTCCGAATAGGAATCATTCAGTTCGTGAGGTGAAAAATGAACGTAATTCACAAAGGTCGTTATCCCCTTTACGATTACCTGTTCACGCGTCAGTTCTGCCAGATCTTCACTTCCGAAATGATTGTAAACGTATCCACCCAGAACGACCGCGATCAATACCAATCCTCTTATTATCATCTTATTCAATTTAGAAAGCCTTTTAGATTAAAAGAACAGAAAACACTTTTAGTTCATTGGAACGGTCAGATATACTCCGAAGTTATCACCACACCAAAGTTAATAATAAAAAATTTCCCAAAATCGATATATACCTGCCGATTTACTACAATCCCTGTCAGAAGAAATGCCTGGCTGCCCGACAGAGTTGAGAATTACATGGCTGATCCGGAATCAAAAAAAGCCGGTCAGGTAATATCCCCCAACCGGCCTTGTATATTTTCATTGAAAAAATATCCATTACAGAAAAGGTGCGATCACCAATGCGACCACAGACATCAATTTCAGTAGGATATTAAGAGAAGGACCTGAGGTATCCTTGAACGGATCACCTACCGTATCACCTACTACTGTTGCCTTATGTACTTCAGATCCTTTTTTGTAAAGGACACCGTCAAATTCAACACCCTCTTCCACCATTTTCTTAGCATTGTCCCATGCTCCTCCTGCATTGGACTGAAACAGTGCCATCAAAACCCCTGAAGCAGTTACACCAGCCAATAAGCCACCCAGCATTTCATCTCCAAAAATAAACCCGATAACCACTGGAGACAGAACAGCGATCATACCGGGAAGCACCATCTCTCGGATTGATGCCTTGGTTGAAATTTCAACACATTTATCGTACTGAGCCTTTCCATCTGCTTCGTGAAATATCCGCTGGTCTTCTGCACTCCAGTTTTTGGTGTCCGTGCCGGTATTCCGCTTCATCGCTTCAAGTGCAGCTTGTAATTCGGGGATTTCTCTGAACTGTCGGCGAACCTCCTTGATCATATCCATAGCAGCTCGTCCTACTGCATTCATGGCCATCGATGAAAATAGGAACGGTAGCATCGCTCCGATCAGCAGACCTGCCATCACAGAAGGTTGTGCGATATCAATGCTTCGCAGTCCGGCCGTTTCCATGAACGCAGCAAAAAGTGCCAGTGCTGTCAGTGCAGCGGAACCTATGGCAAATCCCTTACCGATCGCTGCAGTTGTATTACCTACGGCATCCAATTTGTCCGTTCTGGAACGAACTTCTGCTGGTAATTCTGCCATTTCAGCAATACCCCCGGCATTATCTGCGATGGGACCATAGGCATCAACTGCAAGCTGAATTCCCAGGTTGGACAACATACCTACTGCAGAAATTGCAATTCCGTAGAGGCCGGCAAAATGGTATGAACCCATGATCGCTGCTGCCAGAATGATGATTGGAATCGCAGTCGATTGCATTCCAACACCCAGACCGGCAATGATATTGGTAGCCGAACCGGTTACGGACTGTTTGACAATACCGGTCACCGGTCCAGTGCCCGTACCAGTATATTTTTCCGTCACAAATCCGATGAGAAGGCCTGCCACAAGACCAAAACATACGGCCCAGAAAACTCCGGTATTATTATAGGTCCGGTCGTGGAAAGTCCAGGAATCCGGCATGACTGTTACGATAACGAGATAGGTTATAATAAGCATCAGGACGGCTGAAACCAACTCTCCAATATTGAGTGCAGTCTGGGGATTCCCACCTTCCTTTACTTTCACAAAAAA
>CBFGVZ010000171.1:0-7739 GCA_965652315.1 uncultured Saprospiraceae bacterium
ACGGTCGATATTCCGGAATGTGAAACCTTTGGATCGACATATTTTCCCATACCTGGCCTGCGTAGGGACAGCGCAGATATACGCAATGTCGACCCCGATCCGATCATGCTCAAGTTCGCCTCCTCAGCCGCCAATCTAACGGGAAAAAATCTGGTGTCCTGTGAAACCTTCACCTGGCTGGGCGAACATTTCAAATCGGCCTATTCTCAAATGAAGCCCGAGGTGGACCAGGTTTTTCTGGCCGGGGTAAATCATGTATTCTATCACGGAGTGACGTATTCTCCCCGGGATGTAGGCTGGCCGGGTTGGCTGTTCTATGCTTCACTCAATCTGAGCCCTGCCAATAGCCTCTGGCCACATTTTGGCGCATTTAATGATTATGTGAAAAATTGTCAATCGATCCTGCAGTCTGGGTATGCGGATAACGAACTGTTGATGTACTGGCCGATTTACGATATCTGGAATGATTCGGGGGATCTGTTGAAATTGATTACTGTACATGGAATTGACGAATGGTTGCACCCGACTTCGTTTTATAAGCAAGCAGCTCAATTAATGGAATCCGGTTATTCCATGGACTTTATTTCAGATGACCTGATTCGCCACGCATCGGCGGAAAATGGTCTGGTTCAGACGTACACCGGACATTTAGGTAGAAAAGCTTTGGTCGTACCCACTTGTGACTTTATGCCGGAGGCCACTTTACATCAATTATTTCACCTTGCAGCTTCAGGGGCAACCATTATTTTCGAAACCAAACCGGGAGATGTACCGGGATTGCACTTGCTGGAAGAGCGGAGGGCGTCGGTGGATAGTATGTGGAATGTGCTGGATTTCATAGCAGGAGCGGACGGGATTCGAAAAGCAAAATGGGGACAAGGTGAGATTGTAATCCATGCAGATATTCAGAAAGTACTGGAATCGCGGGGGATCAAAAGAGAGCAACTGGTGGATTCGGAATTGAAATTTATCCGGCGGAAAAATGGTGAAACGACTTATTATTTCCTGGTCAATCACAGTGATCATATCATAGACGATTGGATACCTTTCAATCAATCCGGGGCAAAGGTTCGCCTGATGGATCCATTGACTAGCGACATCATCCGACCTCCAGTGCGGGTTGTACAGGAAGGTATTGAGGTGAAATTGCGACTGTCTTCCGGCCAATCCTTGTTTGTAGCCATAGCGGAAGGGCAGGCGGAGGAGCCAGGTGTAGTGCCGGTGGACAGGGTGTCTCTCTCCACCGAACAAGTCCTCCGAGGGCCGTGGAAACTCAAATTTTTGGCAGGTGGGCCTGAATTACCCAGATCCAGGGAACTGAGTTCACTGGTTTCCTGGACAAAACTGGGGGATAGTCTGGCAGAATATTTTTCCGGACAGGCTATTTACGAAACCACTTTTGAAGTGCAGGATTCTGGAGATTTTGTCCTCGATCTGGGCAGGGTTTGTGAGAGCGCACGGATTTGGATCAATGGTCAGGACGCTGGCTATTCGTGGGCATTGCCATTTGAGCTGGATGTGTCCGACTACATCATTCCAGGAGAGAATAATCTCAAAATCGAAGTGGCCAATCTGATGGCCAACCGTATTCGATACCAGGATATAGTGGGGATCCCGTGGCGTAATTATCATGAAATCAACTTTGTGAATATCGATTACTTGCCTTTTGATGCTTCTACATGGGAACCAATGCCTTCGGGACTATTAGGTCCGGTTAAACTGATCAGGAAATAAGTGGGAAATGGTTAAGGATGAGGATTGAAAAGCCGTCATAGTTATATTGCATCTCGTACTTTCAAAACGAGGATCGAATGCCTACACCGAATTATTCACTACAACAAAAAATGTTTAGGTAAAGACCGGAGTTCTGAACATTCCAGCTTTAATCCAGGGCATCGTTGTCCGGAAATTTAAGTAATATTGAGTCCTGTAATGGGAGATAAAATGAATTATCAAAATAACATTATTATTATTGCACTTGCCTTGATGTTATCCCTGTCATCGATCAATTCCCAGCCCCTGATCATCTTTGATAGTGACATGGGACCGGATTATGACGACGTGGGGGCCCTGGCTATTTTACATGCACTGGAAGCCCGGGGAGAATGTAAGATCCTGGCCACGATCGCCAGTGATGCTCATCCATTGATAGCTCCAACGATTGAACTGATCAACACCTGGTATGGACGTACAGACATTCCGATTGGTAAAGCAGTGGAAAATGCTCCGGATTTTACTGCTGAGAATCACTGGAATGATTCGTTGATAGCACGTTTTGGGCCGGCACTGCGCAATAAGCAATACCCATCTGCTGTGGAAGTGTATAGAAAAGTCCTCGCTGCGCAGAAGGATCATTCCGTCACAATTGTAACCGTGGGCTTTACCTCCAATCTGGCTGCTTTACTCGAATCTACCCCGGATGAGTACTCGGAGTTGACCGGACGGGAGTTGATCAGCCGGAAAGTGATCAGGTGGGTGGCTATGGCTGGCGGTTTTCCGGAAGGGAAAGAATTTAATGTATTTAAAGATGCTAATGCATCCTGGATCGTGTTCCGACAATGGCCCACCCCAATCCTGTTTAGTGGATTTGAAATCGGAGTTCATATTAAAACAGGCGGCCGCACTGCCCGTATAGATCCTGCTTTAAACAATCCAGTGCAATGGGCTTTTGATTTCAATCTCCGGACGTATTCAAAAACCAGAGAAGACAACCGGTCCTCCTGGGATCAGACTGCAGTATTGGTTGCTGTACGTCAACCCGAAAAGTATTTTTATGTGAATGGCCCCGGTAAATTTGTTATTCAAAAAGACGGGAGAAATAGCTGGGATCCGGATATGGACCAGCAGCATTATTTTTTGGTGCATAAATATCCGTTTCAGGTCATTGCGGACGAAATAGAAGGGCTGATGATGCAATCACCTATTAGGTAAACGATGAGAAAGCCAGTGCGAATACAATGCTGAATTCGATGGAAGTTTGGATTTCAGGCTGTTCGATAGACCAAAAACAAAAAATACAGTCGTACCGCATGTTATGCGGTTAAAACTTTATATTTTGCAACTTCATTAGCACCCAAAAGAACATTATGATAGGAAAATATTCTTTCGATGAAATCTCAAATTTTGGTGGTTGATGATCATAGCATTGTCAGATTGGGTATTGAAAACCTGATAACAAAAAAGGTCAACGCACAAATATATGGGGCTGCAAATCTGGAAGAATCCCGATCGTTTCTGAAGGAAACCTCTGTAGATTTGATTATTCTCGATATTGGTATTCCGGATTGGGTAGGGATGAGCGCGATCAGTGAACTGAAGGAACTATCGGACGGTGCTGGTTTGCTGATATGCTCTGCGCACAGCGAATTCGTATATGCCTTGCGTTGTATGGATGCTGGTGCTGATGGCTATTTACAAAAAACGATCCAACAAGAGGAAATGGCGAAGGCCATTCTTACAGTTCTCAACGGCGAACAGTACATTAGTGATCATATGAAGGATTATATTCTGGATGCCAGGCTCAATAAAAAGGAGCAACAACTCGAAGATAATCCGCTCAACTTACTTACCGAACGGGAAATGGAGGTTTGTGGTTTATTGCAAAAGGGTTTGAAAAACAGTGAGATATCCTCCCGGCTGAGGTTACATGCTTCCACGGTCAGTACTTACAAAATAAGAATATTTCAGAAGCTGAAGGTTAATAATATCAATGAATTGGTGGAAAAGATGAGGATCTACGACCCTTTTATTGGTTGATCTTTGTCAAAGTTCAGTATAGCTCGACTTCCCTGCCCCAATGTACTTTTAATGGTAAACCGACATTCGAGAATTGTAGAGAGGTAATGTATAATGTGTAGTCCGAGTCCACTTTCCAAAGAATTTACCGGACGACCGGAATTCATATTCTGTACTTGCATGGAATCCATCCCAGATCCCGTATCCGATACTTCGATATGCCGTACCGGACCCGACTGATTGGTGGAAATGGTTATGGTTCCATCGGTGCAATTTTTGTTGGCATTGTCAATTAAATTGTGAATCACAATGCTCATAAGTTCTGCGTTGGTGTGTATTTCACTCGATGGTCTGAGGGCATTGATGAGGACATTTCCATTCTGTGTAGCCAGTGGTTTGAAAAATTCCAGTTTCTTCTCAATAAGGAGATGTAAATTGACATTTTCAGTCTTGGGCTTGCTGTATGTAAGATATGTTCCGGTATGTTTAGTCAGATTATTGACATATTCGTAAACTTGAAGGATCGATGAGTGAGTGGCTTGGGAATAGGATGCGAGCTGGTGTTTTTCGGTTGCCAGACCTTCTGTAATGGTTTCCTGGGCTTGCACGATAAAAGATAATGGACTTTTGATGTCATGTGATATGGCAGCTGAAAGATGTCGAAGGATGTTAGTCTGCCGGATCAAGTTACCCTCTGACCGTTCCAGTTCAGTGACGTAATCCTGAAGCGACCTGGTCTGACTATCCACCTTTTGTTGCAGAAGTAAATTTTGCATTCGGATTCGGTGAGATCTCCATTGATAAAACCCCCAGAATAAAAGAAACAGCGCAATCAGACACAGGCTCATAAACCACCAGGTTTCATAAAAAAGTGGTGGAACTTGTATTAAAAGACTTGACAACCCAAATTCCGTCGGAGCGGTCAAATTTGCTGAACGGACGACAACTTCATGTGTTCCGGAATTTAAGTCATTGAGAAAGATGGCCTCATTTTCCAACTGAAACCAGTCGGTATTGGATGTCCCCGGATTTCTGATTTGATATTCCAAATGAAGATTATAGGGATTTCCAAAAAAAGCGGTGGAGTAACTGATTTTGATCTGTCTGAAACCCTGATTTATGACCATGGTGTCATCCGTAATCATGGATTCCCCATCCACCTCAATATTGTCAATAATGATTTTTTTGTCCGGCACTTCAGGTTGTATGAGTTCCGGCCTGAATAGGACCAACCCATTCATTGACGGGAAAGAGAATAATCCGTCCGGTGTGGTAACCCCGCAGGGTTGGCAACCGCCGTTGAATTCATTAGTGTTGAAACCTTCGATTTTATTGAAATGTATGTATGACGGAATTCTCGTGGAATCCTGGGCATATGCTAGTAATTCGTTCTTTTTTACCAGAAACAAGCCCTGGTTGGTAGTGATCCAGAATCGTTCCAATGTGTCTTCCAGAATGCAATGGGCAGATTGGAGATACTGTTTTTCATCGAGTGGAAAATGGGTTTTTGTACGGCCCTGGAGCAAGAAAAATCCGTCATCATATGTAGTGATCCAGAGATTTTCGTTTTCATCCTCATAAAGACTTCTGATGGAACGACCTTTTAGTTCCGAAAGGGTGTCAACGGCACCGGAAGGAATGTGGACGCGTAGCAGGCCCGAACTGAGCGAGCCAACCAACATGGTGTCACGGGATTGCTGTAGCAGGCAAGTGATTTCATCCTGAATACCTGGAAAATGACGGAATGTGTCGCTAGCCTTATCATACGCATAAATGCCATCCCCATCGGAAAAGGTGCCCAGCCACAAGTCACCTTCGAGACCATGCAGCATACAACTGACGGCTTCCGGGGTGTTTTTTTCATGAAGTTTCGTACGGCCATCCGCAGTGAACTGGTAGATTGATTTCCAACTCGAGGTAGTCCAGATATTCCCGTTCCGGTCGTGAATCATCGAACGCCGTGATTCGGTGGCTTTGGTGATTTCAGGCAAATAATGTACCAGCCCAGTGTCTGAAAAAATATATCCCTGACTGGTTAACAATTGGTTGGTTCCATAAGGAAGTTGACTGTAAAAAAGCGATTCATGTGCCAGGGGTCCCGCATTTACGGCCCGAAATCGCAACCGGTTGAACACGTATAATCCTTTGGTTTTACTACCCAGGAAAATTCTTCGGTGGGCCTGATCATAATGAGCAGAATATATTTCATGTTGATCAAAATCAAAGTCTTTTAAAATAAGTACAGTGTTCAGACTTTGCTGGTTTTCAGAGAATTTTAACTGGTAAAAGGCCTGATCTACATATAGGAAAACATCTGTTGTACCGATGTTCCAGAATATCTTCACTTCTTTCAGCTCCTTTTGATCCCGAATTATATCACCGTGGATGGTCAATTCGACTACCTTACCTGGTGGTGCTATGCTTGTAAACTGGCCCGAAGGGTCAAAGTGCAAAAGCTTCTCATCCAGCAAAAAAAACTGGTGAAAATTATTGGAATGAAAGGGGGTCCGGAATTGGATCTGATGGTTGCGATCATAATAAAAAATCGTATCGGGGCTTACGATGTAATTGCCACCGGCTATCCCATCGAACCGGAATAAGTCTTCGCCGGTGTTCATATAATCGGTCGGCAGCCCGGTGGCGTCCTGGAACCATTCATCCAGCACCTCTGCGGGGTTGTTGGAAATGTCTTCCGGTGTATGACTGATGTGCCAGGGTCGACCTTTCGACAATAAAAACTTCTCAAAATGTCCATTCAGTCCAAATAACTTTCCAGACTCGGATACGTAACGGATCAATTTGATTCTGTTGGATTTCAGCCCCAACATTCTGGAATCATACGGTTTGAAATTTCTTCCGTCAAATCTCGTAATCCCCCCCTCCGTTGCCAACCAGACAAAACCGTATTCATCAACTCCAATACCGTTGATACTGTTCTGCGGTAACCCGTGTTCGTCGGTATAGTGTTCCACATGATACCTTAGAGAATCTGACATTGATGCGCCACTGACGGGGAAGGATTGCAGGCAAAAGTAGAATAAGGGGTAGAAAAAAAATCGGATCATGGCTTTATATGGCGATTCTGCCGCAATTTAACGAAAATGTACAAGTTGATCTGCCATTGGCCGTAGTATTCCTGAGTTGTGGTGTAATTTATAAGATGAAAGTTTAATGGAAAAGTAATCAAACCCGGGTTATGCATGGTATTTGCTTTATGTAGATGCGTGCATTGACCGAATGTAGTCGAACACCAAAGAGGCTGAAGCCAACTTAGAAGGGAGAACCATACCATTGATGTCCATGGAAACATATGGTACCCCTTCTACCAAAACCATTCTGACACTATGGTTACGGTCAGTTATTCATCCTGGTTGACTAACTGTAAATTTGGAGGTCTTCTTTAAAAGTCGGAATAGGGAGTAGAAGAAGTCAATATCTGTTCGTTTCTGCTTACATTATTCTGGTATTTCGGCATCGCGGATAGTTTTTTCCATTCCGAATCCTCACGAAAGGATTGCCAGTGTGTTTCCCTGTCCCTCATATTTTCGAAACTGGTCATGTACATAAGATTGGGCATCCGGCTACCCGCGACTACCTCACCGTAAAATACCGCGTTGAAACCAAGCCTTTGGAATAATGAGATTTCCCCTCCTTCATTAAACATATGAACTTTGTTTTGATGCAATTTCTCTGTAGCGCTCTCATAACTGCGTAATTCATAAATTCTTTCCGACTTTTCGGATTTCAGATTGGGTAATGAAGCGTGAGGCGCCATGCGGAATGCACGCAAAAAAATGGTTTCTACACGGTTGTAAGGTGGTTGGTCGTGGGGGGCATTTCGATATGCTTCCGAAGTTTTTAAGTATTCTGGATCTTTTTTCAATAACTCCGGAAGGAGGATAAATTGTTCGAGTGAAGCACCCGGGGTCAATAAATATATTCTTTTATCTGCAGTAGTGTCGTTGGATAAAGGTTTGAAAGCACCGACATGTTCGATTCCCTGT
>CBFGVZ010000172.1:0-7705 GCA_965652315.1 uncultured Saprospiraceae bacterium
CTGTTTTACGGATTTATCCGATGTCCTTCAGTTTTCATGGAAGGAGTCAGGATCTTTGAAATGACAGCATCGCGATTCTATTAGACCTAATATTCCGGTGAATGATTTTCATCTCTTATCGCGAGCAACGGCTATAGGTATTTATTCCTCCATCAGATACGCGAACAGATCACGAACCTCCTCATCGCTCAGATTTTCCAGGATCCCTTCCGGCATCAGGGAAGTTTGCTGCGGCTCCATCTTTTCGATTTCGTCCGCCGACAACCGAATCGGTTCGCTACCGTAGGGCTGTATGGCCACCCCGTTTTCCGTACGTTCTTTGAGGAAACCAGCCAGCGTACGACCATCGCGGGTACTGATCCGGTAATTGACATAACCTTCGCGAATGTCCGCGTTGGGATCTACGACCTGAAGCAGCATGAGCGGCAGATCGCGTCGGTCGTACCCCGTGAGATCGGGCCCGATTTGTCCACCTTCCCCCTTCAGGGTATGACAAATGCCACAAGCGCGTTGATAGACGATCTGACCGGATTGGGGATTTCCCGGCTCCGATCGGATGACTTCAGCCAGGTGACCGATCGTCCGGGTTTTCTCTTCCCCTGTGGCAGATTGGGTGGCGGGCCAGAGTCGGTGAATTATGGGTATGATATCAGTCTGTTCCAACATAATCATACGTTGTGCCAGTTCGACCGGCACGTCTTCGCGGTGAATAATCGAGGTGCCGTCGATCTGTTCGATCAATGCCTTTGCCCAGTCGGGCCTGCTGACCAGGAGATTGAGCGCGGCGAGCCGGACTTCCGGGTCCTCCCGTAACACGCCGGGATAGGCTCCCAGTACGCCTTTGGCGATCTCAGGCCCCTGATAGCGCTGTAGCGTGTGAAGTATGGTAATCTTAACGGCTTTGGATTCTCCCAGGGCTGGTCGCTTCAGTATGTTGATCAGAACCGGAGTTGCACCGGGATAATCTTCCTCTCCCAGAATACGGATATAGGCTAATCGTTGATTGAGGTCAGCCTTCTGGTCCTGGATCACTTCCAAAACGGATTCAAGCGCTCCTTCCTTTTTTTGTCTCAGCGCCATAGCGTATTCTCCTTCCCCACTCGCTTTGAATCGTTCCATCGCACGAAGCAGATCCGACGGCAATTCGGAAATACTGCGGCCGCGTAAGCCCTCCTGTAGGCCGTTCATTAGTTTTTCTCCGGCATTGTCGTCCGGTGCCAGTTCAAGCAATTGCTGTGCGATCTGATAATCAGCCGTACTTCCGGTCAGGATCAATCGCTGCATCAACCGGGATAAGATCACATCGCGGACTATCGGAGCTTCCCAGATGGCCGGATTGCGAAACAAGCCCATGATACCTGCCCGGTCCGTCTGGGTTTTAGCCTCCAACGCCCACCAAAGTTGCAGCGGAATATCCGGGTCATCGGCATCATCGTGGTTCAACAGCAGATTGCTGACCAGGTCAATGGCCAGCGGGCCGCGCAACCTTTTAGCCGATATAGCCAACTGACTCCTGACTTCGGGGTCGGTTTCGGACAGGCTGAGGGCTTTCAGCGCTGCAGCTACCTGTTGGGATGCGATCCCCCGGTCTCCCGTCAACCTGATACTCCACATTCGCACGAAAGGATCCGTATGTTTCAGCCCGTTTACCGTGGTTTCGTCATTGAGCCCACCCACCGCATCGATGGCCCAGAAGGCTTCGAGCGCAAGCTGGCCGGTTTGATTTTTCAATATATCGCGAAGCGCAGGCAAGATGGATTGGTCATGGCGATCCCGGATCACCTGGCGGGCTTTCTGGCGGTACCATCTGTTTTCATGGGACAGCAAACCGATGAGTTGATCATTGTGGAGCTTTGTGAGGTCAAAAGGCTGGTATCCTGGTTGACTGCCTTTGGCGCGGAGCCGGTAGATCCGCCCACTGGTTTTATCCCAGGTATCGCGCGGATCTACGTGGGAAAGCCTGCTATCGTACCAATCCGACAGATACACCATCCCATCGGGTCCGGTCTGGATGTCGATGGGCCGGAACCATCGATCGGGCGTATCGAGGATGGTGTCACGGTCCTTCGTACGCATGGTGGAACCATTCCGATCGGCATCCGTCAATACGATATTGCCCTGGAGGGGATTGAGTGCGATAAAATTTTCCGAATAACGCTCTGGCAATTCACCCCCTTCATATCGAAGGATAGCGTGGGTGAACCGTACTCTTTCTCCGTCAAAAGCCATATCCGGGAGATAACCAAAGGCGTAAGGATTGGAAAGCGGACCGTGTTTACCCCAGGCTTTTTCGTAATAACCATCCTGTTTGTAATAAGGGCCGCGACCGTAGCCGTTGTCACCGGAATAAATCCGCCCTTTCGAGTCAAATTCCAGGTTGAAGGTATTACCGCCGCCTTCTGCAAACAATTCAAACACCTCCGTTTCCGGATGGTAACGCCAGATGCCCTGACCCTGTATCAGAATATCTTTGGTGACAGCGGAACTCACGACCGAAGTGGTGGTGCTGCCCTGTGCACCGTACAACCAGCCATCCGGCCCCCAGCGCAGACTGTTGGCGACCGCGTGGGTGTCCTGTAAACCGAAACCACTCAAATGGACAACGGGTTCGCCATCGGGGAGGCCATCACCATCCGGATCGGGGTAGGAAATCAGATAAGGCGGGTTGAGCACCCAGATCCGGCCTCTGCCCTGGGTGACGCTGGTTGCGATGTTGAGTCCGGAAATGACTTCGGTGGACTCGTCAAAAGTTCCGTCTCCATCCGTATCTTCAAAAATGGTAATCTTATCGGCGCCGGTTACGCCTTCCGGCGGTGCTTCGGGCACTTTGTCAAACTGAACCCGCAGGTGATTATCCAAACCGGTAATTTTCACCCCTTCCGGATAGGGATATTGGTTGTAGTGGACCACCCACATCCGGCCTTTGGTGTCGAAACTGATTTCCAGTGGTTGATTCACCATTGGTTCGCTCAGTACCAGATCCATTTCCAGGTCGGATGCCACTGAAAAATGGGTGAGTGCGGTTTCGGCTGGTACGGGTTCGGAATCGTCGGTGAGTGCACCCCGACCCGGAAAAGCCTCCAGCAGGCGGGCGACCTCTTCGTTGGCTGCGCGGTCGGCAAGGCTGATGCTGCGATGCCTGGTATTCTCCTGGCAGGCCAGCAGTAATAGTAGAGGCAGGATCAACCAGTGATAAGGGACCTTTTTCATATGGAGTTGGATAGTGAACGTTACCAAATTTATGAAAATTTACCTTAGGTGGCAGGGAAAATAGGAATTTTGGAGAAAATGGAGCGGAATCATGGATTTTCTCCCCCGTGTCTGGATAAATAGTGGAAGAGTGCCAGGTCCAATATGGCGTGTGCGACCATAGGGGTAAGGATTCCAATCCATTCATACAGGTAACCAAAGCCTGCGATGATCCCAACCAGGACGGTGCCGTAAATCGAAATCCGCCATTTATTTGGATTCAGGTATCCGTGAATAAAGACGAAAATTAATGCGGTCCACCAGATGCCCAGCAGGGGTTGGATGCCGGCGCGGAAAAACAATTCTTCTGCGAACCCGGCGCAGATGGAGAGAAAGATCATATCGGCATGGGTGAGTTTCCACCCGGTGATCAGGTTGCTGTAGTACCGGAGTTCGGGATGGAAAAACGGTCTGCTAATGATTCCGATGGCTATGGCGGAACTCACCAGTCCTGCTGTTATACCTGCAGAAATTTGTAGCAACGGCGATTGTCCGGATGACATCACCTCGATGACAGACCGGTCTTGTACAAATTCGATGATCAACACACCACCGATCCCAAAAATGAGCAGTGTCAGCAGACCGAGTTTCCAGGAGATATTCATAAGGAGATGTTTTTGCCAGGTCAGGAGCTACAAATCAAGATAATAAAGTTTCAAAGGAACGAGTATAAATCTACATTATAATTATATACCCGTTGAACCAGCACTTCCCCCCGGCCAGTACTTTACACCAGATGACTGGCTCACTTACTTTAACAATTTTTAACAGCCCCCCATTTTATGATAAAATTTCTATTCAATACATTTGGCATGGAAGATTTGAAGGCTAGCCGAGATAACCTGTAAGGAAAGATCAACACAGACCATGTCCATCAAAGTTCAAAATCTGACGAAGTTCTACGGTGAACAAAAAGCAGTAGACCAAATTTCGTTTGAAATCCAAACCGGCGAGGTTATTGGATTTCTGGGACCGAATGGTGCCGGAAAAAGCACCACCATGAAAATGATGACCGGCTATATGGCCCCTTCAGAAGGGAATATATCTATCGAAGGGATCGATGTCGTCGAAGAACCCCTGGCCATCAAACGGAAGATAGGATACCTGCCGGAGAACAATCCGCTCTACACCGATATGCCCATCATAGATTATCTCCGGTTTTGTGCCGAAATACAGGGTATGAATCGAAAAGATATCCCTGGTAGAATATCGGAAATGATCGAATTGTGTGGTCTCCAGGCCGAAAAGCACAAGCGGATCAACGAACTATCTAAAGGTTACCGTCAACGCGTCGGTCTGGCGCAGTCCATTATACACAATCCCGATGTGCTGATCTTCGACGAACCAACCACCGGCCTTGACCCCAATCAGATCATCGAAATCCGGAAACTGATTAAAACGTTGGGTGAAGAAAAAACGGTCATACTGAGCAGCCATATCTTATCGGAAGTAGAAGCCACCTGTGATCGGATCCTGATCATTAACCGCGGACGAATCGTGGCGGATGGTACCGCCGAAAATCTGCGCAAACAGGCCGCCGGAGAAGAAATTCTCAAAGTTCAGATCGAAACCATAGCCGGCGAGAGCGCCGAAACCGCCCTGCGAGGTATCCCAAACATCGATGTGGTGAAAAAGCTGGAGGGCAAATCCAATTATTTCCAGGTGTATTCCAGTCCCGGAAAATCCTCCCGCAAATCCATATTTGATATGTGCGTAAAAAATCAATGGTACCTGCTCGAACTGACTTCCATTGAAACCCGGCTGGAAGACGTCTTCCGAAATGTGACAACCGGAAATTCGGAAACTGGGGATTTGATCACCCGGACAAAATCCATTGAATCATGAGCAAAGTCTGGATTATCGCCCGACGCGAATTGAACGCGTATTTTGACTCGCTGATCGCTTATCTCATGATCATCATCTTCCTGGGATTGAGTGGGTTTTTTACCTGGTTGTCCAATAGCAGCAATATATTTCTGATCGGTCAGGCTGACCTGCAGGTGTATTTTAGTATCAGCTTCTGGACTTTGTTTTTCTTTATACCTGCGATCACCATGCGGTCCCTGGCGGAAGAAAACCGGTCCGGCACGATCGAATTTCTGAGTACCAAAGCAGTGACCGACTGGCAGATCATCGGAGGAAAATTTCTGTCCTGTCTCCTGCTGGTGATCGTCGCCATTGCCTGCACTTTCCCCTACTACTGGAGTGTGACTACGCTGGGTCAGGTGGATCACGGAAGCGTGATTGGCGGCTATGCCGGACTCATACTGCTCAGCGCCATGTATATCAGCATCGGCGTTTTTGCGAGCAGCATCACACAAAATCAGATCGTAGCCTTCCTCCTGGCGCTGGTGATTGGAATGTTTTTCCACCTTTTATTTGGCATACTGGCGGGTGGACAGACAGGCTGGCTCAGCAATGTATTCGAGTATCTCAGCGCACGATCGCATTTTGAATCCATTGCAAGGGGCGTGGTGGACACCCGGGACATTGTTTATTTTGTTTCGATCACGCTACTGGCCTTGTTTTTATCGGCCACTATGCTGAGCAAACGAAACTGGCACGACTAAAACCGGAAGTATTCTATGAAAAAAAGCGTCATATACACCCGAATCTTTCTGGTCGTTGGCATTCTCGTCCTCGCGAATATGCTTTCTGAATTGTGGTATGCCCGGTTGGACTTCACCGCTGAAAAACAATACACGCTCAGCCAGGCCACCAAAGACATCTTAGGGGATCTCCAGGATGTGGTGACCGTTACGGCTTATTTTACCAAAAACCTGCCCCCCCAACTGGTCAAAGCCCGGCGCGACTTTGAAGACCTGCTGACCGAATATGAATCGCGGTCCGATGGCTCGGTGATTTACCGTTTTGTCAACCCCAACGAAAACGAGGCAGAGGAACAAAATGCACAGGAAAAGGGAATCCGGCCGGTCATGGTCAATGTCACGCAAAAGGATCAGGCCAGCCAATTGCGGGCTTATATGGGGGCAACGCTTCAGATGGGGGATAAAACGGAAGTCATTCCGCTCGTTCAGCCGGGTGCCGGTGTAGAGTATGCCCTGACGACGGCCATCAAGAAGTTGTCGGTTGATGAAAAACCCAAGGTAGCATTTCTGCAGGGACATGGTGAAGCGGGCAGTGCAGAGATGGTTCAGGTCATGGAACAACTGTCCGTGTTGTATGATCCGGAAGATTATACCATCACGGACACCACCGTCATTCCGACCTTTTACCGGAGTATCGCGATCATCAATCCGGTAGATTCATTTCCGCAGAGCCACCTGGCTCAGCTCGATCAGTATCTCAATGCCGGCGGGCATCTGTTTGTTGCCCTCTCCAATTTACAGCCCGATCTCAACCAGGGCTTCCTTTCCGTCGCACCGCCGACCGGATTGAATGAATGGATGAAGAAGAAAGGCTGGTCCCTGACCAATGATTATATCGTTGACGCTGCCAGCGGATCGATCAACGTTCAGCAGAATATGGGTGGATTTATCATGAATACCCAGAAGCAATTCCCGTATTTTCCCATCATTTCCAAATATGCGGATCATCCGGCGATGGAAGGACTTGAAGCGGTGATACTGCCGTTTGTCAGCCCGATCCATATTGAGAGAACCGATTCGGCAATCGAAGTGACTCCATTGGCATGGACATCGGAAAATTCGGGATTGATCCCACCGCCGACCATGGTGGATATCAATCGGGAATGGGTCCTCCAGGATTTTGCAGACGGCCCGCAGGTAGTGGCTATCTCAGCAGATGGCCCACTGGGTGGTTCCGGGAACAGCCGGATGGTCGTGGTGAGCAACGGATCATTTGCAGTGAATGGATCAGGGCAACAACAACAGCGCGTTAGCGAAGACAACGTCAATCTGGTCAGCAATATCATGGACTGGTTATCCGATGATACGGGTCTGATTCAGCTTCGGACCAAAGGCATTACTTCGAGACCCATCGCCGACGTCGATGACGCTACACGCAATCTGTACAAGTACGGCAATGTCCTCGCACCGATCCTGTTGATTCTGGGCGTGGCATTTGTTCGGCGACACCGGGCCCGCCGGAAAAGACAGGCGTGGAAGGATGGAGAGATTGAAGCGTAAAAAGAAGGCATAGAATGGACCAAATATTTAAATGCTATGTGGAAAGATAAGACCAATCGAAATTTACTGGGCATTCTTGTGGTCCTGGCGGTTCTGTACGCGGGCTCTTATTGGTTGAAAAACGGCTCGTCGGGGAGCACGGTGCTGACACAGGATCTTGTAGTGATCGATACCGCCCTGATCACCAATATCAAAATCGAAGAACCAAACCGGCAAATCCAATTTGCCCGGGAGGATGGTCAGTGGTTGCTGACGACGGAAGAAAATATTCAGGTCCCGGCTGTGGACAGTCGGGTACGGAGCATGATTTCAGCCCTGAACCGGATGGTCCCCAGCCGGATTGCCTC
>CBFGVZ010000173.1:0-7652 GCA_965652315.1 uncultured Saprospiraceae bacterium
CGTAAAATGGTATTGAGCAGAGTGGATTTGCCGGCATTGGGCCGACCTATAATAGCGGTGGATACCCCGGTTTTGATTACGTTTCCAAGGTGGAACGAATCCTTTAGTGACCGGATATATGTTAATATCTGCCTGATCAGGTTCTCGAGTTCTTCCCGGTTTGCAAACTCCACATCCTCTTCCGAGAAATCCAATTCGAGTTCGATGAGGCTTGCGAAGCGGATCAATTCTTCCCGAAGCTTTTTAATTTCATTCGAAAAACCACCTCGCATCTGGCGTATTGCCAGATCGTGTGCACCCTGAGACTCGGAAGCGATCAGGTCCGCTACCGCTTCGGCCTGACTGAGATCCATTTTTCCATGTAGAAAAGCCCGAAGAGTGAACTCTCCGGGATTGGCCATTCGAGCTCCGGCTTCGATGCAGGATTCCAGGATTTGCCGGATAATGTATGTCGATCCATGGCAACTGATTTCTACGATATCTTCCCCAGTGTATGACCGGGGTGCGCGATACAGACTGACCACCACTTCGTCCAGCAGTTCGCCTGACAGGCGGTACAACGACCCAAAATGCAAGGTATGGCTGGCCTGATCGGCGAGCTTTTTGCTACGGAACAACCGATCGGCAATCATCAGACTTTCCGGTCCACTTAGCCGGATAATAGCCAGTGCGCCTTCTCCGCTCGGAGTAGCCAGTGCCACAATGGTGTCATTCAGATTGGTTGGTGTCATACTGTCCGGTCTTTTGGTTAACTATCGAATCTCCCTAACCAACCGGATGGGGGGATAGTTCATTATACCTTGATGTAGATCTTTTTCTGATCCATCCACCAGGCTATGACCCACATCAATACAATTACGCATATCGCATAAAGATGAGAACCGAGCTCCGGTGGACCCGGTACGTGGATCAAAACCCTTTGGTAAAGGAAATTCCACGGATTGACCCCGTCACCCAGCCGGATTAAT
Source organism: uncultured Saprospiraceae bacterium (assembly GCA_965652315.1). Lineage (GTDB taxonomy): Bacteria > Bacteroidota > Bacteroidia > Chitinophagales > Saprospiraceae > Membranihabitans. The sequence continues at coordinate 969 of CBFGVZ010000173.1, forward strand.
TCCGCCACATTCGGCAGAAATCCACTCAGGGCAAAAATAAACAGCGGATTTTTTCCAAATACCTCAAAGAACCTGGCCATAAATCCTTTTTTCTTTCTGATCTCGATCCAGTAGATCAAATAAGAGATCAATGCAGTGGCCAGTCCGGTAGTGACCAGGACAAAAGTACTGGTCCAGATCTTCTTATTGACCGGGAAGGCCAGTCCCCACACATATCCGATGACCAGGAATCCAACCGCCCAAACGAAAAGCCGGGTCGTCAAAATTGTCGGCCTGCTTCGGTCCTGGTTTGTTATGGCTCTTCCGACCAGATACCCGAACAGGACCTGCGATACGACGGGTAGTGTACTGAGGATTCCCTCCGGATCAAAAGGGACGCCTTCACCCTTATATATGTGTGGTATGCCCAGGATCAGTCGGTCCAGATCATTTCCGATGAACCCTTCCATGGAATACGGGTCCGACGGGTTACCAAAATAAACGATCCCCCAATATACCACCAGGATACCGATTGCGATCCGGATCAACATTTTGGGTTTGAAATAAAATACCAGAATAGAGGCCAGGAGATAGGCTATGGCGATCCGCTGAAGGACGCCCAGAATTCTGACCCCCGTATAGTCATCGGTGACCCAGGGAATAAATTCGAGTCCATCGTCTGCCCAACGGAAAAATGGCGTCCAGTTGAGAAACAATCCGATCATAAATATCAGGAAACTTCGCCAGAGCACCTTTTTCCAAAAGGCTGACGGACCTTTTTCGATCGTACGTGGCATGACAAAGGCCATAGCATTTCCCACCGCGAACAGAAAGAAAGGGAACACCAGGTCTGTTGGGGTCAACCCATGCCAGGCGGCATGTTCAAGCGGGCCAAAAATATGAGACCAGCTTCCTGGATTATTGACCAGTATCATCAGACATACGGCTGCACCCCGGAATACATCCAGGGACAGATATCGTTTCTTTTCCATTTAACGCATCGATTGTAATTTGAAATAATAGGGATTCCCGGCGATTCAGGATTGCCGGTAAATTGGTATATTTGGTCATTTCCAAAATACAATCACAATTTATGAGAGATTTTCGTATTTCCCTGCTTTTTTTTGGACTTATCGTATTAATTATGTCTTGCGTAGACCAAAATTCCAGTTCCGAAATTCGCGGTAAAGTCGTGGAGGATTCACTTCGGCAATACACCAAAACATTGTCCTCCGATGCATTTCTGGGCCGTATGCCATTTACGGAAGGGGAGACCAAAACGGTCAATTACCTGGTGGACCGGCTGAAGGCATTTGGACTGGAGCCCGGGAACGGTAATTCATATATTCAGGAAGTTCCATTGGTTGACATCCACGGTAATCCGGACGAACAGGTTCATCTGAGCGCCGGAAGTGAATCTGCGGATTGGAAACTCGGAGAGGATTTCGTCGTCTATAGTGAATGGGAGCAGAATGAAGTGAAGCTGGACAACAGTGAATTTGTGTTTTGTGGATATGGTATCGTAGCCCCCGAATATGATTGGAATGACTTTGAAGGAATTGACGTGGAAGGCAAAACCATCGTTGTGCTGGTGAATGATCCCGGCTTGTACAAAGGAGATTCGACTTTCTTCAAAGCGGAAGCAATGACATACTATGGCAGGTGGACGTATAAATATGAAGAAGCGGCCCGACAGGGTGCTGCTGGTGTCATGATCGTGCATGACACGGAAATGGCCGGATATCCCTGGACAGTAGTGAGCAATTCCTGGACCGGACCGTCTCAGAGTCTCCAGCGGGAGAATAAAGGGATGGATCGGAGCAAAATTCAGGGATGGATGACAACCGATGCCGCCAAACAACTGTTTGAGATGGCTGGGCTGGATTTTGAAGAACTGAAAAGCAAAGCCGCGGAGCCGGGTTTTGAGTCGGTACCACTCGGCGTGGAATGGTCGGTCAGCCTTCGGAACCAACTCACTTACAACCAAAGCCAAAATGTGATCGCGCAGATACCTGGATCGGATTCAAACGGGGAAAATGTGATTTTCACTGCGCATTGGGATCATTTCGGCATCGCTACTCCAGTGGACGGGGATAGTATATACAATGGTGCCATCGACAATGCCACAGGTGTTGCGGCACTGATGGAAATGGCCCGCACTTATGTGGCGTCGGGATTTCAGCCGAAACGATCGCTCGTCTTTTTGTTCGTTACTTCAGAAGAACATGGCCTCCTGGGTTCAGCTTACTACGCGGACCATCCGATTTATCCGCCTTCTACTACGGTAGCCAATCTCAATATGGATGCTTTGTATGCGATGGGGACTATGAAGGATATCACCATGATAGGGCATGGCCATTCCACTTTCGACGAAATCCTGGAGCAGGAAGCGGAATCACAGCACAGAACAGTAACTCCGGACCCGGAACCGGAGAAAGGTTATTTTTTCCGAAGCGATCATTTCAATTTTGCCAAAATCGGGATACCGGCGCTTTACGCAAAAGGAGGTTCTGAAGCCCGGGAGGGGGGAAAACAGGTCGTCCAACAATATAAAAACCAATACAATACACAGTTTTATCATCAGCCATCGGATGAGTATCATGAGGATATGAATTTTGAAGGCATTATGGAGGACGTTCAGTTGTATTACAACCTGGGATGGAAACTGGCGATGGGTGAATATACGCCGGAATGGAAGGCCGGATCAGAGTTTAGCCGGTAGGAAAGGTTCGCAACATTTGCCAGTAGATGATCGTTTTATGTCTACAAATGAACCATACTTTTAACATTCGTGGACTTAAAAGAAAACCAATGAACCAATCGATGATTCCTGTGACCGGCACCCGTTTCTATACCTTTAGCTGGATCGCTCTGATTTTTATTCTGAGTTATGCCTGCGATAAAACCAATATAATGCCAGACGATGAATTCGAGGGTACGGAAATGGAGATTGCCGCCCTGCAACAGACGAGTGCCGATCTTTATGAGATCACCTCAAAAGATTTTGACAAAAGTAATTTTGTGATTTCCCCGCTGAGTATCCAGTTGGCGCTGTATATGGTGTATAATGGCGCGGAAGGGGAGACCCGAAAGGAAATCGGTGAGTTGTTGAATGTGGGTGAAGAAAACCTGGAAACGCTCAATAAGCGGGTTAAAAGCCTGATGGACTATTTTTCGGGCCTGGTGGATGAAGGACACCTGGATATTCATAATGCGGTTTTTTATGATGAAAACCGGGTTGAACTGGCGGAGATGTTCATAAAACACTTAAAGGAATACTTTAACGTAAATCAGGAAAATCTTGATTTTGAGAATGCTTATGCTGTGGCCTCCATCAATGAATGGGTCCAGGAAAAGACCTACGATAAAATTCAGGAAGTCATCCAGGAGATCAGCGACCAGGAGGTTTTATTTCTGATCAATGCTTTATACCTGAAAGCTGACTGGGTCAATGGATTCGCAACAGAATCGACTTCAGACCGGCCTTTTACCACCATCAATGGTGAGGAGGTAATGATTCCGACCATGCATCGGACTTTTGGCGTGGAGCATATCAATCGGGATGGCTATCAGATTGCGCGAATGGCTCTGGCAGATTCAGCGTTGTTTACTTATCTGATTATGCCGGAGCAGTCTGGTGATTTGTCAAAAGTGATCCAATCTGATGTAGTCAATGCTATTTGGAACGACGATCTCCAATTTGAAAATGCACGAGTCAGTTTTTCAATGCCAGTGATTGAAACCAAAACCCATGTGCCCTTGAATGGTCCGCTTCAATCGTTGGGGATGGTCAACGCCTTTAATCCCCAAAGTGCAGATTTGGGATCGATGGGAACCTCCAAAATCGGTCCATCCCTGTATATCTCACGGGTATTGCATGATGTTTATCTCAAAATGGATGAAAAAGGTGTGGAAGGAGCTGCCGTTACGACCATCGGTGTCGGTACCACTTCCTTGCCCCCTTCCCTGAATTTTGATCGACCGTTCCTGTACATGATCGTGGATCACGAACTGGGGATCCCGGTCTTTATCGGTCAGTTTACAGGCGTGGAAACGAGAGGATAGGGACCATGGAATCGCCCAGCTGATGCGCGGTATTTGCTTTAATGTAAATATGGGGTATGATGGAATGTAGTCGAGACAAAAAATGCTGAATCCGGATTAGATTTGGTATTCAATATAAAACATCTTTCTCAGAGGGCATGTATTGATTAAGACGGGAATAGCCGGGTGGAAGCTGTGATATTTATCGGATAGTTCGTTGGAATACCCGGAGTCTCAAAACGGTTTTCGTTCCTGTAACAGCGGCGTTTTTACCCAAAGAAAAGCAGATGACCAATACAGGCCACCTGCTTCATAAAATCGCTGTGGAAAAATCTTACAAATCGATTGAGATTCCGATTGAGGCACTTCGCCCTGTACGGTAACGCTCACTGGTTCTATCAGCACTACCATGGGATTGGTAAACCTGGATATGATCCTGGTCCAATAGATTTTCGACGAGTAACGATACCTGCATTCTGTTGGACTGACCAATACCGATCCGGGCATTTAAATTTAGGCTGTGTGTAGGTAGTGTATATACATCGGAATTGCGGCCAATCCCTACGATGGACAATTGTTTTCCCTGGTAATTGTAGCTCAGATTCAGGTTGAATCCTTTGCGTGGTGTGGTATATTGCATAAAAACATTGGCAATTACAGGCGACTGATCTACCAGGGACCTATGCGTGGAAACGGTCTCACCGATTCGGGCGTTGTGCAGTCTGGACTGGTATTCGGATTCTCCGATTTCCACTTCAGATTTTATAAAACTCACATTGCCACCGATGGTAGTCTCTTCCAAACCTGAGCCCAGAAATCCCATGCTTTTCCGAAGTTCCACTTCCACACCCATGATCATAGCTTCACTACTGTTCCGGGGTTGTACATTGTCCGGTGAAGCATCTGAATAAGCCACCAACTCGATGGGGTCGTTCAATTGTTTGTAAAAGCCACTGACGGATACGAGTTGTCCCAGGTCAAAGTAATTTTCGATCCTGATATCAAAGTTATTAATCTCTGTCGATTCCAGATCAATATTCCCGATGAAGGTTTTTCCCGAGATGAGATCCTGGATCTGGGCCAGTGACTTTTCCCGGAAGGTTGGCCGGGCCAGGGTGCGGTTTCCCGACAACCGGAGATTCATCTTATCCGTCAGGGCGTACACCAGATTCATGGATGGCAATACATCCAACTGATCCAGCACTTTCTCATTGTCATAGGATTTATCTCCAAGATTGTTCTGGCCAGTGTATTTGTTCACAGCCTGTTCTACCCGCATACCGTATATCGTTTTCATTTTCCGGCCAATTGGTAATTCATGCATGATATAGCCAGCCAGGATGGTTTGATTGGCCTCAAAGGTATTGGCTGGTTCATAATTCCCACGGGCATAAGTTCCCGTTCGGGTTGCGGCGTCCCAGATATTTTCAGAAAGGAACAACTGATCCGGATCTCCATTGATACCAATTTTCCCGGCCTGCTCCAGCCGGAATAGAAAATTCTGAATTTCATAAGACCGGTCCTTATAGGTCATCCCACCACCAGCTTTGATGACAGTGGTTCGGTTTTGGCTCAATGGAATGGAGTAGTCCAGATCGAGCATACCGGAGTAATTGTCCTCCAGCAGGGAGCGCCATACCCTATTGACCCCGGCACCTACGCTTGCGTTGAGTTCATAAGCCGTTTCCTCTCCCCTCGGGACAACCTGATACGCGGTTACCCGGTTGTCCGGCTCCTGAAGTCTGGATTTGGTCCGGGCCAGACTCCAGTCGATTTCAAATTTTCCCTTTCTCAAGCTATGGGAGCCGTTGAGGCGGAGGTGATTCATGGACCGTTCCCGGTACTCAAGATTGGTTCTGTGAATGACAGATGGATTTGTCTCCGAATTTATCTGTTCGATGACGGCAGTACTCGACGTTCCGTTTTGGATGTGGAAAAAATTAATCCCGATTTTGGTTCGTTCCACTTTGTAATTGAGCCCTGCCATGCCAGTCAACAGCACATCATGGTCCGAGCGTTGTCCGCTAATAGTCCGGTTTCTGAACAGATTGTTATTGGCGTTGTCCGGATATTTCAGGAAAGTATTGTATTCCAGTTCCGGAAAGGTTTCGAAGCTCCTCTTGTAGTTGGCTGATGCAATGGCACCCAGTTTACCTCTTCCCAATGAAAACTGGTTCCCGTACACCATACTATAAGATTGATCCAGACCACTTTGGATCTCTTTTGAACTCATCAACGGGTTGAATTTCCAGGTCAGGTTGGTGAGTTGCGGGTCCTGGAGTACAGGATCGGGAATGGTTGTATTTTTATCAAACGGGAGATCTCGACTTCCGTTGTCCCAGCCGAGGATATCGGTGGAGGAACCTTCGTAGGTCCTAAAATCATTGATGAGGTTCATCGCTGAATTGTAACCCACTGATGCTGAAATACTGAATTGGCGATTCTCCGGGAATTCCCGGGTCTTGATATTGACCAGCCCACCGGAGAAATCACCGGGGAGGTTGGGCATAAACGTCTTGGAAACGAGGATGTTTTCGATAATTTGGGTGGGGAACAGGTCAAACTGGACACTGTTTCTATCCGGATCAAGGCCCGGTATTTCAGTGCCGTTGAGCACTGTTTTGGAATAGCGGTCACCGAGGCCCCGGACGAGTACGTGCC